>CAJPPF010000158.1 GCA_905372445.1 uncultured Prevotella sp.
GTCGTCTTGTCATTCCTATTGCTCCTGGTCATAAGCGGAAGATTCCTGGAATAGTGCACGATGAGAGTGCTACGGGAAAGACTGCCTTCGTAGAACCTACACAGGTTGTTGAGGCGAACAATAAAATACGTGAACTGGAGAGCGACGAGCGCAAAGAGATCATACGCATACTTACTGAATTTGCAAAGGTGATTCGCCCTGAAGTCAAGTATATAGTAGCATCATACAAGTTGTTGGCACATATCGATTTCATTCGTGCAAAGATGCTTCTCGCTGAGCGTTTCAAGGCAGTAGAGCCGCAGGTGCAGGATGCGCCGATGATGAATCTGGTCGAAGCACGCCATCCTTTGCTACAGATGTCTTTGGAAAAGCATGGGAAGACCATAGTACCACTTGACATTAGTTTGAAGGACGACTCACGCATACTGATAATATCCGGTCCTAATGCCGGAGGTAAGTCGGTGTGTCTTAAGACCACAGGTCTGCTTCAATATATGGTACAATGCGGACTGCCTATCCCTGTGAAGGAAAACTCCACATGCGGTGTTTTCCGCGATGTGATGATTGATATTGGTGATGAGCAGAGTTTGGAAAACGATCTCTCTACATACTCTTCGCACTTACAGAATATGAAACAGATGATGAAGACCGCCTCGCCCGGCACACTGATACTCATCGATGAGTTCGGTACAGGCACGGAGCCACTTATCGGTGGCGCCATAGCTGAATCTGTGCTACGTCAGTTCTGGAAGAAGAAAGCCTTCGTCGTTATTACCACCCACTATCAGAACCTGAAACATTTTGCCGACGACCATGACTCTGTTGCCAACGGCGCAATGCTCTACGACCGTCATGAGATGCAGGCTCTGTTTCAGCTGCAGATAGGACGTCCCGGCTCGTCGTTTGCTATAGAAATAGCTCGCAAGACAGGACTCCCCGAGGAGGTGATCAATGATGCAACGGAGATTGTTGGTCAGGATTATATACAGTCTGACAAATATCTTCAAGACATCGTTCGCGATAAGCGCTACTGGGAGGCGAAACGCCAGACCATACATCAGCGTGAGAAGGATATGCAACGCACCATTGACCGCTATGAGTCGGACATCACTGATATGGAAAAGGAGCGTAAGGCGATTCTTCGTCGTGCTAAGGAACAGGCAGAGGAACTGTTGCGCGAGAGTAACAAACGAATAGAAAATGCTATTCGAGAGATTAAAGAACAGCAGGCGGAAAAGGAGGCTACACGCAGGATTCGCGAAGAACTCGACTCGTTCCGTGCAGAGATAAAAGACATTGACACTAAGGCAGAGAATGAGAAGATAGCACGTAAGATAGAGCAGATAAAGGCTCGCAAGGAACGCCACGCAAAGCGTCAGGCTGAGAAGGGAAAGAAGCAGCAGCTGGTACAGATCACCGATGCTAAGCCTCTCGCCATTGAGGCTGCAAAGGAGGATATGACCGTGGGTATGGAAGTCAGAATAAAAGGTCTGACCACTATCGGCAGAATAGAGAATATTGCAGGAAAGATGGCTACAGTGATATTTGGCGATATGCGTACTAAGATGAGGCTGGAGCGTCTGGAGAAAGCACCAGTGCAAGCACCAAAGCCTTCAGAACCTTCCGAAAAACATCAGGAACTGAATGAAATTCATGTGCCACATTCCACACGTTCAGCCATTGACGACCGCAGAAGTAATTTCCGACATGATATTGATGTCCGGGGAATGCGTGGTGATGAGGCACTTAATGCTGTCATGTATTTCATTGATGATGCGATACTCGTCGGGGTGCAGCAGGTTCGTATTCTTCACGGAAAGGGCAACGGTATCCTGCGACAGTTGATTCGTCAGTATTTGGCAACAGTACCGAATGTCGTGCATTATCGTGATGAACATGTTCAGTTCGGAGGTGCGGGAATAACTGTCGTTGAATTCTGATGTAACTGTGTCACAGGTCCTACACAGCATGTAGAACGTGATGCTTGTAGAATGTAAGAATTGGAAGTATATGGAGATTAAACCTATAGCAATATTTCATTCTCCCTTCAGTTCTAAGTTTGGAATACCAAAGCAATCAGGGCTGGTTTCGGAACTGAAGGGCGAGATTGTCTTTGAACCACAATACCGCGACTGTGATTACATACGCGGTATTGATGGTTTTGATTACCTGTGGCTCGTATGGGAGTTTTCCGCTAACAGCCATAATCCTACATCGCCATTAGTACGTCCACCTTTACTTGGCGGAAATGAAAAGGTCGGAGTCTTTGCAAGCCGGTCTCCATTCCGCCCAAATGCCATAGGGTTGTCATCCGTTCGCCTGAATAGTGTGGAGTGGGAGAGTAAGCTTGGTCCGATTCTGCACGTCAGTGGTGCTGATTTAATGAATGGTACTCCAATATATGACATTAAGCCGTATGTCGAATATGCCGATGCTCATTTAGGTGTGCGTTCTGGTTTTGTTGACAGAAAGGAGATTAATCGTTTGGAGGTTATTATACCTGACGAAATAAAGAAACTCTTCTCTGCTGCCGATGTTACTGTCCTAAAAAAGGTACTTGAGCTTGATCCTCGTCCGCATTATCATGACAATCCCCAACTGAAATATGGTATGCCATTTGGAGGTCGTGATATTCATTTCACTGTAACAGGGTCTACACTTCTTGTGCTTGACGCTGTGGAAATTCCAGTCCGTTAAGTTTCTATTTCTCTACAAAGCGGTCAAGACCTATCATATAGTTACGGCGCATCTTCTGATATTTCTTGTTCTCCGGGTTTGTAGGGAGTGTTCATTCGTTCTTACACTTGTTGTAGTGTACGAATAATGCCGGTATGTCGATGCCGTACGGGCAAGGCGTACAGTATTTGCAATCTTAAATGCTTAACTTCAGCAAACGCTAAACCAAAACGTGTGTTAAATTCTGAACTTCAGCAAATGCCAAACCAAAAAGTTTCTTAAATGCCCAACATAGGCAAATGCTAATACAAACGACGGCTGCCTTTCAAGGTGCGTGGAAAACATCAAATGAAACAAGAATAGTTTAGTAATGGTTGCTATTTTGGGTAAAAAATAAGGCACTACTGGCTATGCATGCCTGTAGTGCCGAGAAACCTGCGGCGTGAAATACTGCCTTTTCCAATAGTCGCTATTCGTTATAGATTATCGTACCTGACAGACACCAATAGCTGTTTGAACCTCCTTCAGGCGCTCCCTGCGGAATCTCGACAGTTATTGTATGATTACCTGCATCAAGGTTGCCAAGATAAATATATTCCGGGTTTGTCACAGTGCCCGGACACCAGTTAGAACGACTAAGGTCACTTGAGCTCAGACCGTTCGAGAAGTTACCCGAGCAAGGTGAATTGTTACGGTATGTGGCACAGTCGTCACGCCATGGAATGAACGATATCACCTTATGACCGTCGAGCATTATAGTGTTGATTTTTTGGTTAAACTCATCACCTCTTTCCCAACCGCCATGTCCGGAAGTGATATAATAGAGTTTAGCATTATTCACCGGCTTATCCAAATGGAATGTAGTCTTCAGATTATCGTTAAGCATAAACGTAGGATAAGGTTGCCCGTCTTGCTCAAGGATATTCACGGTGTTGAAAAGCGGAAGGGCGCGACGTTTGCTTGCTGTGTCGTTTTCGGTAGGATGATATGTGAGTGTCAGGCTTATCTTATGTCCGTTAGCATCCCAGTTTCCTATATATGCTCCAATCCAAACCTCGTCTTTTAGATAGTCGACAAGCGGAGATACGTTCATGTCGTAGGTTACGGAATCTGCCCATTCCCGTCCAGGTTCCTTTATATAATTAAATTTTCTGACACCGAAACCGGTAAAGAATCGCATTAGTTCTACAGGCACAGTGTATTTGTCAGTGCTTATCAGCCCGTGGTAATCGGTGTCTCCACTGTGAAATGACGGCACGCTGTTAAGTGCATGCATAGCATCAAGGAAGCTCTGCTCTTTGTCTGTTGGTATAACGAAGACAGAGCCCAGGCGATCATAAGCATCGCCAACGGAGTACTGCGTCAGTCGGGCAAAGACATCATAGTCGTGAGCATTCACGGGGAGCTTCACTTTCTTCAAGATGATTGTTCCGCCACCGGCGATATACTGTACTCCTTCCTTAAGAGTGCTTGGCTCTTGCAACTTCTCCTGACTGAAGCGTACTGCCTGCTGGTCGAAGATATTGACGTTTATATCGTAGCAGTGATTACACTCGTATGAATATTCGTAAGCCTCCAGATTGTCGCCCCAAGAATCAGGGAACAATGGTCTTGCGTTCTTAATAGTGTTGATTGCTATTGCCTCTTGGGTTAAATCTCCGTTCCGTACAATCTTTAGTACGACACCATCAGGTGCATTACCGTTCATTGTCTGAGGCGTACCTTTATAACCTTCAAGAGCTTCTGTCCACCATACGTCTATTGTATTGCTGTTTACATTATATCTCCAAACGTGACATGGCAACCCCAGTACGGTGTCATCGTCAAGAATCTTGACGTAGCCTTCACCTGTCTTGAAAGGTGTTGTCGTGTTTATGATACGACCGGACGGAAGTATCGCCATCCGACGGTTGTCTTTTGTTACCCAGTCCTGATAGTCTGTAGACGTCAGACTTCCCTTTGCTTCAGGTTCGTCTGTGTGGTTGCGCTTCAGAACGACTTCTGTTCCTACAATTGTCATTGACCTTGTCCCTGGTAGAGTGCGCCCCTTATAACTTGACTGGAAAACGACTTCTATACCTGATGCTTTTTTAACTTTCTTAATCAATGTCTTGGCATTGTCGGAAGCCATGGCTGACAGATTAAGACTGATTGCTGTTACTAATAAAATAAACCTTGTATTCATTGTTTAAATCTCTTTATGTATTTCAATACCTTCTATATAAATCGTAGAGAAAGGACGTGCCGTGCAGAATTGAAGCTTTGCCATCCATCCAGGCAAGATACACATGAATTGTTCCCGTGAAGTCGAGAAACATCAGTGTTATGCCTTCAAAAGAAGATTGTGGCAAGCGAAAGTCTTATTTTACGCACTATATTCATAAACCGTAATTCTATAGTCAAGCTTTTAGTCTTTCATTACTTATTTATAGATAGGGAGAACTCTTTTCTGCAAATATAATGT
>CAJPPF010000159.1 GCA_905372445.1 uncultured Prevotella sp.
AGTCCGTACAATGGACTCCGCGCTGGGGCGGAACGTGATAAATCACGCCCCTACGCCGTCCGGCAAACGCCGACCATTTCTCGGCTCGTGGAATACACAAAACTAAAAGGAATATTTTTAGTAACGATTACTATTTGAAACAAAAGGTAAGCCTATATTGACTATACGTGCCTGTAGTGTCAATAAATAAAGACTTGCAGAACTTTCAATCAGTTTTTATCGGACAGCAATAATTTACATTATGATTGTGATAGTTTATTAGACCAGCTCGGAATACTTTTTTCTAAAACCAGCAATGCTCTCTAAAGTCTTGGGAAGTTGGAATATTGCAAAAAAAGAGGATGTGCGGACACATCCTCTTTATCTTTCAGGCGGTGGAATTGTGCATGCTCAATGCCACCGGCGTAATCAGAATATCAGTCGATTAGAACTCTGCCGTCTTTGGCGTTCGTGGGAAAGGAATGACGTCGCGGATGTTCTGCATACCTGTCACGAAGAGTATAAGGCGCTCAAAACCAAGACCGAAACCACCGTGAGGACATGAACCGAAGCGGCGTGTGTCGAGATACCACCACATATCCTTCATCGGAAGATGACGGCGCTGAATCTCACCGACCAACTTGTCGTAGTTCTCTTCGCGCACCGAACCGCCAATTATCTCGCCAATCTGTGGGAACAGGACGTCGGTGCCCTGAACCGTTTCTTCCATTTCCTTACCGTCGAGGACTGGCTTCTTAGCGTCAATCTTCATGTAGAATGCCTTGATATCCTTTGGATAGTTTGTCATGATAATAGGCTTCTTGAAGTACTCTTCTACGAGATAGCGCTCATGCTCTGATGCGAGGTCGTCACCCCAGGCGCAAGGGAACTCAAACTTCTTGCCACTCTTAACGGCTTCCTGCAGAATACGTATGCCCTCAGTATAAGGCAGACGCACGAACTCTGTGTCGACAACGCCGCGCAGACGCTCCAGCAGGCTCTTGTCGATCATGTTGTTGAGGAACTCGAGGTCGTCCTTGCAATTGTCGAGTGCCCAGCGCACACAGTACTTGATGAAGTCTTCCTCGAGGTCCATGAGGTCGTCGAGGTCGATGAAACACACCTCCGGCTCAACCATCCAGAACTCTGCCAGGTGGCGCGGGGTGTTGCTGTTCTCGGCACGGAACGTCGGACCGAAGGTGTAGATTGCGCCAAGCGCCGTAGCACCGAGCTCGCCTTCAAGCTGTCCGGAAACGGTCAGCGAGGTTTGTCTGCCGAAGAAATCATCATCGTAGATAATGCTTCCGTTCTCGTCCTTCTTAAGGTCGTAGAGATTCTTTGTGGTCACCTGAAACATCTGTCCGGCACCTTCGCAGTCGCTTGCGGTGATCAGTGGCGTGTGGAAATAGAAATATCCATGCTCATGGAAATATGTGTGTATTGCCATTGCCATATTGTGGCGGATGCGCATGACGGCACCGAAAGTATTTGTACGCAGACGCATATGGGCATGCTGACGCATATACTCGAACGACTGACCTTTCTTCTGCATCGGATATTCCGCACCGCAGACACCGTAAATATCTATCTCTGCAGCCTGAATCTCTGACGACTGACCCTGACCCTGACTCTCAACGAGTGTACCATTGACAGTGATACAAGCGCCTGTTGTTATCGTCTTGAGCATTTCTGCGTCAAATTTCGCAGGGTCAACAACAACCTGGACATTCTTTATCGTAGAGCCATCATTGATGGCAATGAAGTCGACAGCCTTGCTCGAACGGTGAGTACGCACCCAGCCTTTCACATTAACCGTAGTGCCGTAGGCAGTACTTTTAAGAATGTCTACGACCTTTGTTCTTTTAATATCTTCCATCTTGATTAAAATATCAATTGTCTAATCATTATTTTCCTTATTCGAAAGCACCCATGCGCAGCATTTCCACTTCTTTCTCGGTGAGGAATCGCCAGTCGCCACGACGCACATTCTTCTTTGTCAGTCCGCAGAACTGCACGCGGTCGAGCTTTGTCACGCGGTAGCCGAGTGCCTCGAAGATACGGCGTACGATACGATTCTTTCCGCTGTGAATCTCTATTCCTACCTGACTCTTGTCCGTCGGAGAAGCATATTCCACAGCATCTGCATGGATTTCGCCGTCTTCGAGCTGTATGCCCTCGGCGATTTGCTCAAGGTCGTGCTTGGTGACGTTCTTGTCAAGGAAGACATGATATACTTTCTTCTTGAGGAACTTCGGGTGTGTCAGCTTTGAAGCGAGCTCGCCGTCGTTGGTAAGAAGAAGCACACCGGTCGTGTTGCGGTCGAGACGGCCCACAGGATATATGCGCTCCGGACATGCACCGCTGACAAGGTCCATCACAGTCTTACGCTGCTGTGGGTCATCGCTCGTGGTGACATAGTCCTTCGGCTTGTTCAGAAGGACATACACCTTCTTCTCGAGCGAAACCGGCTGTTCGTGGAATACGACATTGTCGGTGCGGAGAATCTTTGTTCCAAGCTCTGTGACAACCTCACCATTCACCGTCACAACACCTGCCTGGATGAAGTCGTCAGCCTCGCGACGTGAGCATACTCCTGCATTGGCAAGAAACTTATTCAGACGGATAGGCTCGTTTGGATCAACATGTTCTTCGCGGTATTCTATACGTTTCTTCATACTGTACTTTGCATGCGGATCGTAGTCATCGTTGTGCTGACGCTTGTAACCGCCCTGTTGTGGACGTCCGGAGAAATTGTTCGGACGGAAGCCGCCCTGCTGTGGACGATAGCCGCCTTGCTGCGGACGTTGCTGATAGCCTCCACCCTGACGGTAACTGCCGCCCTGTGGACGATAGCCACTCTGCTGACGTGGCTGATAGCCGCCCTCCTGACCGTCCTGATTATAGCGAGGACGATAACCGCCCTGCTGGCGTGGCTGATAGCCACCCTCCTGACCATCCTGATTGTAATGAGGACGATAACCGCCTTGCTGGCGTGGCTGATAGCCGCCCTCCTGACCGTCCTGATTATAGCGAGGACGATAACCGCCCTGCTGGCGTGGCTGATAGCCGCCCTCCTGACCGTCCTGATTGTAATGAGGACGATAGCCACTTTGCTGACGTGGACGGTATCCTCCTTCATTATAACGTGGGCGATAACCTTCCTGACGTGTGTCCTGACGCTGTTCTGACATACCAAAACCACTTGTACGGAATGAACCCTCGTCATTAGAACTGATGCGTGGACGAGAGATACGCGGACGCTGTGGACGTGCGTTCTCCTGATTCTCACGGTTGTAATTTCCTGTTGAGCGTGATACTCTTTCGTAGCGTTTGCCTTCTGATTGCTGATTAGCAGTCTGCTCTAAATCATAATTTTTCTCTGATTCCATTTTCTTAATCGTTTTTTGACCTCACGGCCGATAATAACTGATGTGTTATTCCTAAAAATAATAATATTGTAATACGTTGTTTATAAATACATTTTATTTTAAATACCGATTTAAATTCCTGTATAGTTGCTTGGTGTTATCGCCATCAGTTCCGCCTTCACGGCATCACTGACGTCAAGTCCTTGTATGAACTCATGGATTGTCTGCTCTGTCATTTTAGTGTTTGTGCGGGTAAGCGACTTAAGTGCCTCGTAAGGGTTTGGATATGCCTCGCGGCGCAAAATAGTCTGTATAGCTTCTGCAACAACAGCCCATGTGTCGTCAAGGTCGGCTTTCAACTTGCTCTCGTTGAGGATGAGCTTGCGCAGTCCCTTTAATGTGCTCTGCACGGCAATAAGGGTGTGACCGAAAGGAACGCCGATATTGCGCAGAACCGTCGAGTCCGTGAGGTCGCGCTGCAGACGGCTTACCGGTAATTTCCGTGCCAGGAACTGCAGAACGGCGTTGGATATGCCGAGATTGCCCTCGGAGTTCTCGAAGTCGATTGGATTGACCTTGTGTGGCATGGCGCTTGAGCCTACCTCGCCTTTCTTGATTTTCTGCTTGAAATAGTCCATTGAGATATACATCCAGAAATCGCGATCAAGGTCGATGATGATAGTATTTATGCGACGGAGCGCGTCGAATACAGCGCCCATGCAGTCGTAGTTGCTTATCTGTGTGGTGTATTGCTCACGCTCAAGACCAAGTTTCCGGCTCACGAACTCATTACCGAAAGCACGCCAATCGAACGCAGGGTAAGCCACATGATGAGCGTTGAAATTGCCAGTTGCTCCGCCAAACTTTGCTGTGAGCTTGCAAGTCTTAAGCTGGTTCAGCTGCTCTGTGAGCCGATACACGAATACCATTACTTCTTTTCCAAGCCGTGTAGGCGATGCCGGCTGCCCGTGGGTCTTTGCAAGCATGCTGACCTCATGCCACTCGTCGGCATAAGCCTGAAGCTGGCCGATGAGTTCTTCTACCTGTGGAATGATAACATTATCGAGTGCATCCTTGATTGTCAGAGGCACGCTGGTGTTGTTTATGTCCTGCGAGGTAAGTCCGAAGTGTATGAATTCCTTGAATCTTTCCAGTCCGCCAATCTTGTCGAACTGTTCCTTAATGAAGTATTCTACCGCTTTGACATCATGGTTTGTCACACTTTCGATATCTTTCACCCGCTGTGCATCATTTTCCGTGAAATCTTTGTAGATACCGCGCAGTGTTTCAAAAAGCGACTTGTCGAACGACGATAGCTGAGGGAGTGGCAGCTCACAGAGGGCTATAAAGTATTCTATCTCCACACGTACACGATAGCGGATAAGCGCATACTCTGAAAAATACTCTGCCAATGATTCTGTTTTCCCTCTATAACGACCGTCAATTGGCGAAATGGCAGTCAGCAAGTCTAAATTCATACCTGATAGTTATATATTTTGTTGAGTACAATAAGTGACATTAAGGTTTTAGCTCTCCTCGTTTCTTTTGCTATGCAAAGGTAATGTTTTTATTCCATAACCCTACAATATAGTGTCTTAAAAAGTAAGAAAACGAGAAAATTATTGACTTACAAACGGTCTATATCAATAAAAACATAGCTTCGCGCCATTGTTATACCCGAATCGGTCATTAGACTCCTTGACTGATTTTGTTCGATTGTTGAGCAGATG
>CAJPPF010000160.1 GCA_905372445.1 uncultured Prevotella sp.
GGTAACTTCTTTATTTTCAATAAGTTGTATTCTAAGAATTATCTTAAATTGCAAAAGCTTATCGGAAATCATTTTACCAGATGAAGTAACTTCAATCGGTAAAAACTGTTTTGAGGGTTGTTCAAATGCAGAAACAATAATCTTATCTAAATCTTTGAAAGAAATACCAGAGAATGCATTTTCATATTGCGAAAGTATAACAGAGCTCGAAATTGTTTCTGGAATAACAAAGATTGATAATAAAGCCTTTATGTATTGTGAAGCTTTAGAAAAACTCACATTACCCGAATCTGTCATATCTATTGGCACAATTGCTTTTACAGGAAGTATGCTAAAGAATATATACAATTATGCGACCAATCCTGCAGAATGCGGTAAAAAAGCTTTTGGCACAGATGATGATGAAGAAGTACCCGAAGGATGTAAATTGTATGTACCAAAAGGGACAAAATCAAAATATGAAACAGCAGATATATGGAGTAATTTCGAGATTGAAGAATTCAACACTACTGATATATCTTCAAACAAATCTCAAAATAATGATATAAAAGAAACAGCACGTTACAACATAAACGGACAAAAAATACAATCCAAGCAACGCGGAATCAATATTATTAAAATGTCAGATGGACATATTTCCAAGATGAGCTATCCAAAATAATTTAAATTCAACAAAATGCAGAAAACTATTTTCATCTTTCAAAACTACATGTTTTTGTTTTGAAAGATGAAAATAGTTTTAAATAAGGCTCAGTAGGAAAAAGGTGTGAATCTTTTTACTCATAAAGTATGAGTCGTTCTATTATTTTTATTATCTTTGCAGATATAAATTTAATACTCAAGAACTATATTATGAAAGGAATTGTTTTAGCCGGCGGTTCAGGAACCCGCCTCTACCCTATTACAAAAGGAATCAGCAAGCAATTGATTCCTATATATGACAAACCTATGATCTATTATCCTATTTCTGTTCTCATGTTAGCAGGAATAAATGAAATACTTATCATCTCTACTCCACACGATTTGCCAGGATTCCAACGTCTGTTAGGCGATGGTCATGAATTAGGCGTCACTTTCGAATATGCGGAGCAGCCTTCGCCTGACGGACTCGCACAAGCATTTATCATAGGCGAAAAATTTATCGGCAACGACTGTGTTTGTCTTGTTCTAGGTGATAACATATTCCACGGCAGCGGTTTTACAGGACTTCTTCACGATAGTGTAAAAGCAGCAGAAGAAGAAGGAAAAGCCACAGTCTTCGGTTATTATGTTAATGATCCCGAACGATATGGCGTTGCAGAATTCGACAAGAATGGCAATTGTCTTAGCATTGAAGAGAAGCCTACAAATCCAAAAAGCAACTATGCTGTAGTAGGTCTGTATTTTTATCCGAATAACGTCGTTGAGATAGCAAAAAGAATCAAGCCAAGCAAACGCGGAGAATTGGAGATTACTTCTGTAAACCAAGAATATCTTTCAATAAACTCGCTAAAGGTACAAACACTTCAAAGAGGTTTCACTTGGCTTGACACAGGCACACACGATAGTTTGTCAGAGGCAAGCACATATATAGAAGTGATAGAAAAGCGTCAAGGACTTAAGATTGCATGCCTTGAGGAAATTGCCTACAAACAAGGGTGGATTTCCGGGCAACAACTTATCGAAGATGCACAGCCTATGGTAAAAAACGAATATGGCAAATATCTCTTACGTCTTATTGAAGAATAAAAAATATCTGAAAAGGCATTGCTGTGCCGTTAAGTTCAAACAGTTCAAATCTTCTTATAACCTTATTGTCATGAATAGAATAACACTTCGTGGATTACTACTTATATTAGTAACAACTTCGCTATGTCACTCATACGCCCAAAAGCAGACTGTACCTATGTTGTCAAAAGATGAAGCATGTGCTGATGTAGACTCTTTGCTGTACACCATATCAGAGGTTCACCCTAATATGTTTTCTACATGTAGGCAGGAAGAGTTGTTATCCCTTATAGAACATGAAAAGACAACAATGGCAGACTCTGTCAGTTCGGTAGAGCTTTATAAGAGGGTAGCTCCTATTGTAGCAAAGATTGGAGATGGGCATACATCATTATGGTTTCCATATAATCAATATTTCTCTAAAGAGACTAAGCGCATGCCATTGTACATGAAAGCATCAACAGATCACAAACTGTATGTTGAGAGCTGTTTAGATGATCAGATACCTTATGGCTCGGAAATTCTTGAGATAAACGGGACGAGTAGTTCTGATATAGTGGCTGCCATGCTTAAATATGGCTGTGGGGAGAAAGAGTTTTTTCGTATAGAGCGTATTAATAATGATATGAAGGCACTGTTTGAGTTACTGTTCAAGGCTGATAAATATCATGTTGTATATCGTCTTAGCAACAAGCAGACACATTCTCTGACATTGCCCACAGCCAATTATGATGTATTGATAGCACGTATGCCACGCAGGCAAAAAGAGGAATCTTTGGTTCCGTATAGTTTTAGTATCAACAAGGACAAAACTGTAGCCATAATGGATTTCCAGACTTTCAGTGACCCTGACGGTATGGTTCATTTTGCAGACTCTATGTTTACAGTCTTGAAAGAGAACAACATCAAGAAACTTATTATTGACATCAGGAATAATGGTGGTGGAAATTCTAAAGTTGGAGATATCCTTCTCAGTTATATCTCTCCTTGTCCCTATGCACAAATGGGCAAAACCATTATTCGTGTGACACCGACAACGAATCGTCTTTCCCCAAATCATCAGATGCCACTCGGGTGGTTTTACTATGGTATGCCGGAAGACCAACTACAAACACCTGTATCTAAGGAACAGGGACATTTTGACGGTAAGGTGTATTTGCTGACCAGCCATCATACGTTTTCCTCGGCGAGTTCATTTGCATGGGCATTTAAGTACTTTGGCATGGGTGTCGTGATTGGTGAGGAGACTGGCGGAATGAATGTCAGTTACGGAGATATACTATCTTATCGTATGCCAAATTCCGGACTGCAATGCAGTATCTCATTTAAGCGTTTTTGGTTGTATGGAGCAGACGAGACAAATATTCATGGCACACTACCAGATGTAACAGTTTCGACGGATAAAGCAATGAGTGTGGCATTAGGGATGTAAGAAATTGGAAGCACGTAAGAGAGAGACAACAAATAAATATTCAACAGTACTATTATACATTAATCTGCAAAGAAAATTCTGTTTACATTCTTATTTGTTGCTTGCTCCATTTCCTCAGGTGTCACTCCGTATGCCTCGGCAAGACATAGCATCACGTAGCGAACAAAGGCGCTCTCATTACGCTTGCCACGCATAGGTGTCGGAGCCATATAAGGCGAGTCTGTCTCAAGAACAATACGATCAAGTGGTACTGATTTTGGAAGAACAACTGGCAATGGACTTTTCTTAAAAGTGCTTACACCACCAATACCTAAAACAAAGCGGTCGAATTGTAGGAGTTGTTCAGCCTCCTTCTCATTACCCGTAAAGCAATGGAACACACCTCCTGGAAGGTCTTTCTTATACTGACGAAGCAGGTTAATCATTTCATTCTGAGCCTTACGGCAGTGTATCATCAGCGGTAGGCGTGTCTCTACACTCCACTCAACCTGTATACGAAAGGCATCAAGTTGTTCACGTTCAAACTCACGCGACCAATAATAGTCTAACCCGACCTCACCGATAGCGATAGGATTATTCTCATCAATAACAGTGCGTATAAGAGCAAGTTGTTTCTTATAGTCGGCTTTCACCTCTTCAGGGTGAAGTCCAAACATAGGATATGCATAGCTGGGATAAGCGTTGCAGACATTTAGCACCGAACGGCAGGAATTTAAATCAATGGCAGGAATAAAGACCTTCTCCACTCCTGCTTCTTTAGCACGGGCTATAACATCGGTTAGGTCATCCTTAAATTCCTCAACATCAAGATGTGAATGGGTGTCAATCATAGCTTATTTATCACGATGCATCATATTCAGAGCATACTGTCGAAGCAATGTCTTACGCTCGTCGTCAACAGAAACCATATCAAGATAGCCGACAGCCTTCTGATAAAACTCCTCCATCTTCTGATTTGCCAGTTTGTCGATACCCAGACGATTGTAGATATCTGTGACAGCAGTAACCTTTTCATTTCTATCAAACTGTTCGGCTGTAATCCAATGATCAAGTGCAATTTTATCTTTCCCCTCAGCACGAAGTAGGGCATTTATGAGCATGTAGGTTTTCTTGTTGTTGCATATATCGCCACCGATAGCCTTTCCAAACACCAGCTCATCACCATAGACATCCAAGAAGTCGTCCTGCAACTGAAAGGCAAGACCTATATACTCGCCGAAATGATAGAGATTCTCCTGGTCTTCTTTCGACGCTCCTGCCAGTATAGCACCTATCTTCATAGCACACGCAAGGAGGACACTGGTCTTCAGACGAATCATCTCTATATATTCCTCTTCACGAACATCATCACGACACTCAAACTCCATATCATATTGTTGCCCCTCACCAATCTGAAGAGCCGTCTCTGTGAAACAAGAGAGAACTTCACGCAGTTTATCATCAGCACATTGAGCTATACGTTCATAAGCCAACACGAGCATCGAATCTCCCGAAAGAATAGCAGTATTATCATCCCATCTTTTATGAACCGTCGGACGTCCTCGGCGTACATCAGCCTTATCCATAAGATCGTCGTGAAGCAATGTGTAGTTATGATATGTCTCAAGTCCACTCGCCGTCATAAGTATCGACTCCGGATCATCCTTATAAAGGTTGTAAGCAAGAAGCATCAATACCGGTCTTATTCGCTTGCCCCCTGCAGAGAGGACATACTCTACAGGTTCGTAGAGTGAATAAGGTTGGCGCTCGTAAGGTAGTTGAGCAATGAAATCATTTACAATTGTCCTGATTTCGTTCGTAGTTTTCATATTATCAGAGGTATTTCTTATAGAAAAATGGAACTGATATAGGAATGCTATAAAATTCCTCCTGCGGAAAGAGAGGTTTGTGAACCAAACTCTGCTAACTCGTTGTAATTAAATGTCCTATCAA
>CAJPPF010000161.1 GCA_905372445.1 uncultured Prevotella sp.
GCAGGAAGCATGACGGTAATTACAAATCTAAGCAAATGCGGTCTAATGACCGATTCGGGTTTAAGAATCATCTCTGTGTGTAATCCTGTTACAGGATGCTTGTAAGAATACGAAAGGCGGCTCCCGCGAAAATCGGGAGTCGCCTTGGTGATTCGGAAAATTCGTTCCAGTGCTTGGCTACAGGCTGCCCTCAGAAGCCGTGGAGACGAGCCTTCTGCGCGTGGAGAGTCTACTCAACATCATATTGCGGATTCTGCTTGATGTTCGGGTTGGCGTCACGCTCAGCCTTTGGGATGGGCAGCACACACTTGTACATGTCCCAATTGAAGTTCATGTACTTCTCATTCATGGTGAGATGCTTTACCTTGCTGATGGCGCTCACTGTTACTTTCTCACGATGCACAAAGCCTCCGTCTCGGAGGGCATCGAACATGCGGTGTCCTTCGCCTACGAGTTCCTTGCGCCGCTCGGTCATCACCTGATCGAGAGTAACAGTGGTTCCATTGACGGTCTTAGCCGGATTGGCGCGCTTCACGATAGCGTCGAGATACTTGACTGCCTTCGCGTTGTCGCCCGTCTTTACCGCAGCCTCGGCAGCGTTGAGGTAGGTCTCCGAGAGTCTGACGAGGAAGATATTGGCATCTTTGATGTTTTCTCCCTCTTGGGGCTGGTATTTATTGATGTAGCCACGCTTTCCGGATATGGAGATGAGCCGGTTCCGCACATCATTCTTATCGGCGGTGAACAGCTTGTAGAAGCTTCCCGTGAGCACGATGTCGGAATATCCACTGCCATTGTGCAGGTAGCCCAAAGACTCTTTGCCGGGGCTGTCGTCGGTGATATTGATGATTTCAAACAGTACCTCGCCCCGTTTTGTTGGACTCACATTGTCTGCCCATGCCAGCGGATACTGCTCGTTGGTCCAGAGGGTGTATCTGTCGGCCTCGGCTCCTTCGATGGCTTCTTCGGCTGCAGCCAGTGCCAGCGCATCGTCGCCGTGGTAGAGATAGACGCGGCTTAGGAGAGTGAGCACAGCCCATCGACTGATGTGTCCTTTCTTATAGCTGAGTCCCTCCTTGTTATTCATGAGCTTTGCCGCATCTGTCAGGTCGCTGATGACTTGCTTGTAGCATTCCGCCACGGTGTTGCGGTCAGGCTTGGCTTCCTTGTCAAGCACCTTGGTGACTATGGGTACGCCCAGGGAGGCGCCGTTGTCTTTCTTGTAAGGATAGCCGTAGAAGCGTGTGAGGTCGAAGAGGAACATCCCGCGCAAGGCAAGAGCCTCGCCCTTGTATGCGTCGCGCAGGTCGGTCGCAGTGGTATTGATATTGTCAATCTTGTCAAGCGCGAGGTTACAGGTGGCAATCAGACCATAGGGATACGACCAGAAGGTGGTCGGCGAGTTGTCTTTCGTGAAATTGAAGAGATAATAGTTGCCGGTACGCTTCGTGACGCTGACAGCCTGCATGTCGTCTCCGGTAGCGTCTCCGTAGTAGACGAGACGTCCCGAATAGGCATGGGCGTTCTGCATGACATTGTATACACCATTCAAGGTGAACTTTACATCACTTAGTTCCTGAATAGCCTTGTCAGTAGGCATGGATGTCGAGGGTTCCAGGTTGAGCCAGTCGTTGCCGCAGGAACTCATGGTAAACAGCAACGCTCCAAGGACCATATATTGATGAATTTTCATTGTCTGATAATTTAAAAGTTAGAAGTTGACATTTAATCCGAAGGTGATCGTCTTTAGTGGAGGAGTTCCCCAGCCGGCTGTTCCGCCGCTTACGGCTTCCGGATCGTAATAGTCGTAGCGTGCTCGGATGAGCAGGTTGTTGCCCGCTACATAAAGGCGAACCTTGCTGATGCCCAGCGGCTTTGTCCAGGCTTTCGGCATGGTGAAGCCGAAGGTAAGGTTTTTGAGCCTGATGAAGTCGGTGCTGTGCACTCTTCGGGTGTTGGAGAACTTACCCATAGACACCTCAGGCGCCTCTATGAACCGTTCGTATTGCGAGATATCGCCCGGCTGCTTCCAGTTGTTTAGATAGTAAGTGGGGATGTTTGCCTCGAGGTCTTTTCCTCCGTGCTCTACCTTCTGTGCCCAGGTATCGTAGGAATAGCCGCCAAACTGATAAGTGATCATGAAGTTAAGGTCAAACCACTTATAGGAAAGCGTATTAGAGAGGCCTCCGGTAACGGTGGGCTCCGCGTGCTTATAGGCGATGTTATTAGCCTCAGCGGGATTCTCGGTGATTTTTTTCACGAGGTTTCCGTCGGCGTCTTTCGTGTTGGTATAGAACTGTGGCGCTCCCGTATCGGGGTTGATGCCGGCAAATTCGATAAGGTAGAAGGTCCTGTAGGATTCTCCCACGCGGTGGATAAATGTTCCACTGATGATCTCCTGCTGCTTGCCGTCGAGGACGACAATCTTGTTCTGGTTGTGGGCAAGTGTGAAGTTGGTGTTCCAGCTGAAGTCTTTTGTTGAGATGTTGTTGGACCTGATTTCCAGTTCCACTCCCTGGTTTCTCACCTTTCCGATGTTTAGCAGATAGTTGCCGAAGCCCGTCGTCCAGGAGATGGGGTAGTCCATGAGCAGATTCTTGGTAGTGCGGGTGTAGTATTCAAGCGTTACATTGAGGCGGTTCCACAGCCCAAAGTCCACTCCGACATTGAAGTTGTAGTTGGTTTCCCATGACAGTTTGTCGTTTGCAATCTGTGAGAGGTTGTAGGCAGGGTCAGTGTTGTAGTCGCCGGAGAGGGATGTGAGCGCCATGTATCCGAAAAAGTTGGAGGGCAGGGTGCCGTTGACGCCGTAGGAGGCACGGAGTTTCAGGTCAGTAAGCCAGTCCTGGCTGGGCTTCATAAAGTCTTCCTCGATGACGCGCCATGCGCCGGAAGCCGACCAGAAAGTGCCCCAGCGGTTGGCGGAAGCCAGTCGGGAACTACCGTCGACACGAAGGCTGGCACCCAGATAGTATTTGTTTTTATAGTCGTAATTCAGTCGGCCGATGTAAGAAAGCATGCGAGTGCCAGTGTCGGAACCGTATGTGCCGATGACTTTGGCACCGTTGCTCAGGGCATCCTTGTTGGGGTTTACGAAGTTGTGCTTTGTTCCACCCACATAGTCTCTCCGCTGATCGTCTACCTCATAGCCCAACAGCGCGTCGAGGTGATGGTTTTCCGCAAGGGTAGTCTTGTAGGTTAGCTGGTTTGCCCACAGCAGTTTCTTGCGCTCATACATCATGACGGTCTTGCCTCCATTTATGTCATCTCCATTAGAGGTTCTCGAGTCAGCCCACTCTTTGCCCTTGGTGGTGGTATAGTCGTAGCTCAATGTGCTACGGAACTTTAGGTCCTTGATGAACTCATATTCGCCGTAGATGGTGTTGAAGTGGCGCGTGATATACTCTCTCTTGTAGTCATACATCATGGAGAGGGCAGGGTTGCGGTCTTCGTTTCTGATGAAATTGCGGTTCCAGCTGCCGTCCTTGTTATACACAGCATCTGAGGGAACCACGCTGTTGCGTGATGCATAGAAGGGCGCAGTGTAGCTGGTGCCCTCGCTGTAGACCTCTTGGTTGACATTTGCGAAGAGCGATTTGATGCCGAGCGTGAATTTCTTGGTGGCCTTGTATTCGGCATTGACGCGACCGCTGATTCGTTCTAGACCAGAGTTTCGTGCGATGCCCTGCTGCTTTAGATAGGAGAGAGAGGTGTAATAGGTGAACTGGTTAGTTCCGCCCGACACTGAGACCTCGTAATTCTTGTGGTTGCCTTTCTTGAAGAGGATGCGGTCCCAGTCTACATATCCGCACCAGGGCACGGGGGCATAGTTGTCTATTTCGCCGTCGGCATACTTCACGGCATCTGCTTCGCTCATTCCGTCGCGTAAAGCACCGACCTTCAATCCGTTATATATGTATTCCCTTCGCTGTTCTCCATTCATAACGGGGCGGTAGTCCATGGCAAAGTCGCTGCTTCCCCAGTCAGCCTTCAGGCTTACCACAGGCTTGCCTTCCCGACCCTTCTTGGTGGTGATGAGCACTACGCCGTTGGCGGCTCGTGAGCCATAGAGCGAGGCTGCCGCGGCATCCTTGATGACGGTGACACTCTCGATATCGGTATTGCTGAGGGTGCTCATCAGGTCAAAGCCGCCGTTGGAACTGTTGGCCGAGACATTACCCGACATGACTGGCACGCCGTCGATGACATAGAGTGGGGAGTTGGAGGCGTTGAATGAGCCCATCCCTCGGATGTTGAGGGTTATCGAGGAGCCCGGCTGACCCGATGCCGCGCTCATCTGCACGCCCGATGCCGCGCCCTGCAGTAGGTCTTTGAAAGAGACGGCTGGGACATCCTTCAGCTTCTCGGTCTTGAGGGTGGAGACTGATCCGGCATATGCCGACTTCTTGAAAGTTCCATAACCCGTAACGATGACCTCATCCAAGGTCTGGTTGTCGGGGGTCAGGGATATGTTGATGGCATGTCCGGAACTGACTCTTACTTCCTTCGTGGCGTATCCTATATAGGAAAGCACGAGTGTTGCGTGCTTTTCGCCAGCCGGTAGTGTGAAGTGTCCGTCGGTATCCGTGACAGTTCTTGACGAGGTTCCTTTCACTTGGATGGTAACTCCGATGATAGGCTCGTTCTTCTCGTCTACGACGATTCCACTAAAAGAGTCTTGTTGCTGCTGAACGCTGCTCGCCTTTGCCGTATTCTCTGCTGCGAACGCAGCCGTACAATAGCAGGAAAGCGTGTAAGTGGCAATCAGCATCTTCAGGTAAACGGGCATGTGCTGCCATTTTCGTAATTGCTTCATAGTCTTGCTTTTTTCAGGTTTTAAGTATGTTAATTACATCGTGTTCTTTTTCATCTGTTAATAGGTATGTTCGCTTTATATGAAGCAAATGTAGTGAAATTTTACTTATTATTATTATAAATTAGTCTTAAAAAATATTAATTTTATGATATAGGAATGCGACTTGCTGGATAGAATCATGTTGGTGAAGAC
>CAJPPF010000162.1 GCA_905372445.1 uncultured Prevotella sp.
TTCGTTCGGCTGGTAACTTTGCTCAGCTTACTTCTCGTGAAGGCAGTTATTGTGTGATTAAACTTCCCTCAGGAGAGACTCGCAAGATTCTCTCTGCCTGCAAGGCAACTGTGGGTGTTGTAGGAAATGCCGACCATGCTCTTGAGCAATCAGGTAAGGCAGGTCGCTCACGCTGGTTGGGACGTCGTCCGCACAACCGTGGTGTTGTAATGAACCCGCACGATCACCCAATGGGTGGTGGTGAAGGACGCCAGAGTGGTGGACATCCACGTTCACGCAAGGGCTTGTATGCTAAGGGTCTCAAGACACGTGCACCTAAGAAGCACTCTAACAAGTACATTATCGAAAGAGCTAACAAGAAGTAATTAAGTAAACTGAAGTAAATTATGAGTCGTTCATTAAAAAAAGGTCCATATATCAACGTATCGCTCGAGAAGAAAATTCTCGCAATGAATGAGAGCGGTAAGAAGACAGTCGTAAAGACATGGGCCAGAGCTTCAATGATTAGCCCTGATTTCGTGGGCCATACTGTTGCAGTTCATAACGGTAACAAATTTATCCCTGTTTACGTTACAGAGAACATGGTTGGACACAAGCTCGGTGAGTTCGCTCCTACACGCCGTTTCGGCGGCCATGCCGGTAACCGTAAGTAAGCAGGCTAAATCCATTTAAACAAAAAGAATAATAATGGGAGCAAGAAAAAAGATAGCTGCCGAAGCAAGAAAGGCAGCACTCAAAACACAGTACTTTGCTAAGTTGAAGGGTTGTCCTTCTTCTCCACGCAAGATGCGCTACGTTGTAGACATGGTACGTGGTATGGAGGTAAACCGTGCGCTTGGTGTACTCCGTTTCTCTAAGAAGGCAGCGGCACAGGATGTCGAGAAACTCCTCCGTTCTGCTATCGCAAACTGGGAAACAAAGAATGATCGTAAGGCTGAAGAGGGCGAACTCTTCATCTCTAAGATATTCGTTGACGAAGGTGTCACAATGAAACGTATGAGACCAGCCCCACAGGGTCGTGGCTACCGCATTCGCAAGCGTTCAAACCACGTTACTCTGTTTGTAGATGCTAAAACTAATGACGTAAAAGAATAAGTATGGGACAGAAAGTTAATCCAATAGCCAACCGACTTGGTATTATTCGTGGTTGGGATTCAAATTGGTTCGGTGGCAAGAGCTTCGGAGCAAACCTCGTAGAGGATCGTAAAATCCGTAAGTATCTTAATGAGCGTCTGGCAAATGCCAGTGTTTCACGCATCGTCATCGAGCGTACGCTGAAACTTGTCACCATCACTATTTGCACTGCTCGTCCGGGCATCGTCATTGGTAAGGGTGGTAAGGATGTTGACGTTCTGAAGGAAGAGCTCAAGAAGCTCTACAAGAAGGACATCCAGATAAATATCTTCGAAGTAAAGAAACCGGAACTTGATGCAACAATTGTTGGCACAAACATCGCTCGCCAAGTAGAAGGTAAGGTCGCTTACCGCCGTGCTATCAAGATGGCTATCCAGAACACCATGCGTGCCGGAGCCGAAGGTATCAAGATACAAATTTGTGGTCGTCTGAACGGTGCCGAAATGGCTCGTAAGGAAATGTACAAGGAAGGACGTACTCCTCTCCATACATTCCGTGCAGACATCGATTATTGTGCAACAGAAGCCCTGACGAAAGTAGGTCTGCTGGGTATTAAGGTATGGATTTGCCGTGGCGAGGTTTACGGTAAGCGTGAGCTCACACCAAACTTTACTCAGGAGAAGCAGAGTGCAGGTCGCGGAAATGGCCGCCCAAGTCGCAACGGTAATCGCAAGAGAAACAATAACCGTTAAAAAGTGAAGTTATCATGTTACAGCCAAAAAGAGTAAAATATAGAAGACCGCAAGACGGTCGTGGCAATAAAGGCAACGCCCACAGAGGAACAGAGCTGTCATTTGGTTCATTCGGCATCAAGACACTTGATGCAAAGTGGATCGACAGCCGCCAGATTGAGGCAGCCCGTGTAGCCATCAACCGCTACATGAACCGTGAGGGTCAGGTATGGATCCGTATATTCCCTGACAAACCAATCACACGTAAGCCAGCCGATGTCCGAATGGGTAAAGGTAAGGGTGATGTAGCTGGTTGGGTAGCACCTGTAACACCGGGTCGTATCCTCTTCGAGGTAGAAGGTGTACCGTTCGACATTGCTAAGGAAGCTCTTCGTCTCGGTGCACAGAAGCTGCCTGTTAAGACTAAGTTTATTGTTAGACGTGATTACGATAAAAATGCTTAAGCTATGAAGATTAAAGAAGTAAAAGAACTCGAGACCAAAGATTTGGTAGAGAAGTTGGAGAATGCGCAGGCACACCTCACTAACCTGAAGCTCGCACATGCAGTATCTCCACTTGAGAATCCATCACAGATTAAGGCTACTCGTCGTGATATCGCACGTATGAATACAGAACTCCGTCAGAGAGAACTTAATAAATAACATTTGTCCAGATGGAAGCAAGAAATTTAAGAAAAGTAAGACAGGGTGTCGTTGTCAGCAACAAGATGGACAAGTCCATTGTTATTGCAGCTAAGTTCAAGGAGAAGCACCCCATTTATGGTAAGTTCGTCCAGAAGACTAAGAAGTACCATGCACATGACGAGAACAACGAGGCTAATGTAGGCGATACCGTTCTCATCATGGAGACCCGTCCACTCTCGAAGACAAAGAGATGGAGATTAGTAAACATCATTGAAAAAGCTAAGTAATTATGATACAGGCAGAATCAAGACTTACAGTATGTGATAACAGCGGTGCACGTGAGGCACTCTGTATCCGCGTGCTCGGCGGTACACGCCGTCGCTACGCAAGTGTTGGTGACGTTATTGTTGTTGCTATCAAGAACGCTATCCCAACAAGTGATGTGAAGAAAGGTGCAGTATCAAAGGCTTTGATCGTACGTACAAAGAAAGAAATTCGTCGTGCCGATGGCTCTTACATCCGTTTCGATGATAACGCGTGTGTGCTGCTCAACAACGCAGGTGAACTTCGCGGCAGCCGTATCTTCGGTCCTGTTGCCCGTGAGCTCCGTGCAGTAAACATGAAAGTCGTTTCTTTGGCACCTGAGGTTCTTTAATAATTAAATAAGGAAAAGTAATGGCTAAATTGCATATAAAGAAAAACGATACCGTTATTGTCCTCTCTGGTGAAGACAAGGGCAAGACCGGTAAGGTGCTCAAGGTGCTTGTAGACAAGAACCGCGCCATCGTAGAGGGTGTGAATATGGTCTCTAAGAGCACTAAGCCTTCAGCTAAGAATCCTCAGGGAGGCATCGTAAAGCAGGAGGCTGCTATTCATATCTCGAATTTGAGTTTGATCGATCCAAAGAGTGGCAAGGCTACCCGCGTGAGTATAAAGCACGATGGTAAGAATGTCATCCGTATCGCTAAAAAGTCAGGGGAGGAAATTAAGTAATGAATACAGCACAGTTAAAGAAAGTCTATAAAGAGACTATTGCTCCTGAGCTCCAGAAGCAGTTCAACTACTCTTCAGCAATGCAGACCCCTGTTCTGAAGAAGATTGTCATCAATATGGGTCTCGGCGATGCAACACAGGATAAGAAAATTATCGATGTTGCTATCAATGAGATTTCTACTATCACCGGTCAGAAGGCAGTGGCAACATATTCAAAGAAGGATATCGCTAACTTCAAGCTTCGTAAGAAGATGCCTATCGGTGTTATGGTTACTCTGCGTCGTGAGCGTATGTATGAGTTCCTTGAGAAGCTCGTACGCGTTGCACTGCCACGTATCCGTGACTTCAAGGGCATCGCTACAAGATTTGACGGCCGTGGTAACTACACTCTTGGTATCACTGAGCAGATCATCTTCCCAGAGATCAATATCGATTCAATCGACCGCATCCAGGGCATGAACATCACATTCGTGACTTCAGCTCCTACTGATGAAGAGGGTTTCGCACTCCTCAAGGCATTCGGTCTTCCATTTAAGAACGCAAATAACGATTAAGCAATATGGCAAAAGAATCAATGAAAGCTCGCGAGGTAAAGCGTGCAAAGCTCGTTGCTCGCTATGCTGAGAAGCGTGCAGCCTTGAAGAAGATCGTTAACACATCAGAAGATCCTGCAGAGGCTTATGAGGCAGCTCGTAAGCTCCAGGCACTTCCAAAGAATTCGAATCCTATCCGTCTTCACAATCGCTGTATGATTACAGGCCGTCCAAAAGGTTATATCCGTCAGTTCGGCATTTCTCGTATACAGTTCCGTGAGATGGCTTCTGCAGGTTTGATTCCTGGTGTTAAGAAGGCAAGCTGGTAAAAACCGGATTATTTTTAATATTGTCGGGGTAGTCCCGATTAATTAAACATTTATATTTTATGACAGATCCAATAGCAGATTATCTGACAAGACTCAGAAACGCAATTATGGCACATCACCGTGTTGTTGAAGTTCCTGCGTCTAACTTGAAGAAAGAGATCACGAAGATCCTCTTCGAGAAGGGTTACATCCTGAACTACAAGTTCATCGAGGATGGTCCTCAGGGTTCAATCAAAGTCGCTTTGAAGTGGGACCCTGCAACAAAACAAAACGCTATCACAAGTTTGAAGCGTGTGTCTACACCAGGTTTACGTAAGTACACCGGTTACAAGGACATGCCGAGAGTTATTAACGGACTGGGTATTGCAATAATATCTACGTCACAGGGTGTAATGACAAACAAAGAAGCAGCTGATCTTAAGATTGGCGGTGAGGTTCTTTGCTTTGTATATTAATTGGAGGATTAGAATATGTCAAGAATAGGAAAATTGCCAATTAATATTCCTGCAGGTGTCACAGTATCGTTCAAGGATGATGTTGTATCTGTAAAAGGTCCTAAGGGTGAACTCTCACAGAAGGTTGATCCATCTATCAAGGTAAATATCGAGGATGCTCAAATTACACTGGAGGTTGACGAGAACAGTCCGGTGA
>CAJPPF010000163.1 GCA_905372445.1 uncultured Prevotella sp.
CTACTCAAGATGTACTGAAATCAACAGGCACAATAGAAAACAAATATCGCATCAAGGCAAAAGTCAACCCTAACGGCAAGATTTCTGAAATGAATATGAGTAAAATATTAGAATAGAAACTGATAGGATAAAAATGGCAAGAAATAAGAAACCATTACCACTGCTGGAGAATGTCACCATTACCGATATAGCTGCTGAGGGGAAAGCGCTGGCACGTGTAAATGATATGGTGGTATTTGTACCATGGGCTGTGCCGGGAGACATCGTCGACCTGCAGGTCACACGTAAAAAACATTCCTTCTGCGAGGCACGTATAGCGCGATTCATTGAAAAGAGCCCATTGCGCATTAATCCTCGTTGCGAACATTTTGGCATCTGTGGAGGTTGTAAATGGCAGAACCTGCCTTATGCAGAGCAGATAAAGGCAAAACAAAAGCAAGTATTCGACCAACTGACACGTATCGGTAAGATTAAGCTGCCAGAGTTCAGACCTATCATGGGCTCCGTAAAGGAATTCGAATACCGCAATAAGCTTGAGTTTGGTTTTTCAAACAAACGCTGGCTTACACAAGAGGAAGTAAATACCGCTATGGATATTAAGGATAAGAATGCCCTTGGTTTTCATATCACTGGCGCATTTGATAAGATTTATCCTATCAAGCATTGCCATCTCATGGACCCTCTAAATAATGAAATACGTAATGCAATAAGCGACTATGCTCTCGAGCACGAACTCACATTCTATGATCTTCGCGAACAAGTTGGCCTGTTACGCGATATGATGATTCGCAACTCCAACACAGGCGAATGGATGCTCGTCATTCAATTCGGTGCATTGAACAAAGGCGAAAAGCTCGAAGGAATGTCAGATGATGAGATACTCAATTATCTTGTTGGAGCACGAGAGCTACTTCAGTTCATTGCCGACAGATTCCCACAAATATCATCACTAATGTGGGTGTATAATTATAAATGCAACGACACATTCGGCGATCTTGAGGTTCATACGTTTAAAGGGAAAGACCATATATTTGAGGCAATGGAAGACCTGCGGTTTAAAGTCGGACCTAAGAGTTTCTACCAGACAAATACTGAGCAAGCATATCACCTATATTCAATAGCACGCGAATTTGCACAACTCAAGGGAGAAGAACTCGTATATGATCTCTATACCGGCACTGGCACCATTGCAAACTTCGTTGCTAAACATGCACGTAAGGTTATAGGTATTGAGTATGTCCCAGACGCTATTGAAGATGCAAAGATTAATTCCGAGGTAAACAAGATAGACAACACAATCTTTTATGCCGGCGATATGAAGGATATACTCACCGAGGACTTTGTCAATGAACATGGTCAGCCAGATGTTATCATCACCGATCCGCCACGTGCAGGAATGCATCCTGACGTTATAGATGTTATTCTGGGTGCTAAGCCAAAACGTATAGTTTACGTCAGCTGTAACCCTGCTACCCAGGCACGCGACCTGCAGTTGATGGATGCAGATTATTGCGTTACCGCTGTTCAGCCTGTAGATATGTTTCCACATACCCCACATGTTGAAAATGTAGTACTGTTGGAGCGAAGATAAACGAAATGTTAAGTATATAACAAAAACAATAACAGCCTTTACGGCAAGGAGGGAAAATGACAAACAAAGTTCTTTTAATCTATACTGGTGGAACTATCGGTATGGGATGCAATCCTGTAACGGGGGCATTGGAGCCTCTCGACTTCAATCTGTTGAGTGCAAACATGCAGGAGTTCAGATTAATAAAGACAGAGGTTGATGTTCATCAGTTCAATCCCCCTATCGATTCGAGCGATATGTCACCAGAACGATGGGCACAGTTGGCAGAGCTGATACATAAAAAATATGAGTGTTATGACGGCTTTGTTATTCTTCATGGCACAGACACAATGGCATATACTGCCTCTGCCCTGTCATTCATGTTGCAGAATCTTATTAAGCCGGTTATTCTTACAGGGTCACAGTTGCCTATCGGGCAACTTCGCACTGACGGAAAGGAGAATCTCATAACAAGTATAGAACTTGCGTCAGCACATAACTCCGAAGGACATTCAATGGTGCCTGAAGTATGTATTTATTTCTCCGGTCGCCTGCTCAGAGGAAATAGAAGCACAAAAAAGACTGCTGAAGGATTCAGAGCTTTCGACTCTTATAACTTTCCACATCTGTGTGATGCTGGAGTAAACTTCGTTTATCACGAACATAACATTCTCACTCCAGACTATTCAAAACCACTTGTCGTATATCCTAAGATGGACAGCGGTGTAATTGTGTTCAGCCTATTCCCTGGTATCAGAGAGGACATCATACATAATATGCTGACGATTCCTAATGTACGTGGCATAGTGATGCGTAGTTACGGCAGCGGCAATGCCCCACAAAAACCTGTTCTCACGAAACTCCTGCGTCAGGCTACTGATAGTGGCGTAACCATAGTAAATGTCACCCAGTGTGATGCAGGTAGTGTCGAAATGGCACGTTAGGATTCCACCTTAAAGAAGCTGGTGTTGTTAGTGGATATGACAGTACTGTTGAGGCTGCCGTCACAAAGCTGATGCATCTACAGGGAATCTATGATGACCCGACTATAATAAGAGAGAATCTTAATCGCTCATTGACAGGTGAGATTACTGTATAATATACAGCCACTATTGTAAATATTAAAGTTCGTGTTGCATTCTGCAAATTTAACAACAGACAATACATCGGCTGCCAGATAAATATGTACCTTTGTTCATGTTATTGACGTTTTATTGAAAAAACAAAGGTAACAATAAAGGCTGAAACCCAAGCGAGGGCTTCAGCCTATTTTTATCATAGAGATAAAAGTTTTACCGGACAGCAATAATTCTTTTTATCCACATCCGTATATATCACGATACACACATTGTGTTCTATTAATACAATTTTCTATTCTCCTTCGGCTTATTTTATCTTCCTTATATTGCGGAATATGACAGTTTTCTACTAAGCCGTTCTTATTCATCTTAGTGATGTAAATCATTCCTCTTTGAGTCATTTGCTCAAATGACTCATAGTCAATATATGCTCTATCCATTGTCGTGGTATCTCCAGAGGTTCGTTTATCACGAGAAAGCACAGAAGAAATCAATCTGTAACGCCCTTGTAACAATCTCATTGTCAGTCGTTTGGAAAACACCCTATATTGGTCGACCAAAACACCCTATATTGCAACACCAAAACACCCTATATTGCACGACCAATATAGGGTGTTTTGCTTTCGCATTCCATAACTCTTTGTTTTTAGTCCTAATCTTTCATTATATTTTGCCTTATCCATATCTTACATTTTTTAGTAGATTTATGTTGGTGTTTTCTAAAATCGTAGTGGACTACGTCAAAGCAAACATCAGAGGAAAATGCAAAAAAATATAGTGAAGAAGACTGAAAGTATTACAAATGCTTTTTCTTTCTTAAAGATGTATCATTATAATATCTCGAGAGCTATTGCTCCGCATGCTTCAGCGTCAGCAAGGGCATGATGATGTTTTTTAAGATTATAGCCACAGCGTGCAGCAATAATGTCGAGGTTATGATGCCCATAAGGCCAGATGCGTCGCGACTGAACAAGTGTGCAGAAGAAAGGATAATCAGGATAATCCATATTATAACAATGGAACACGGCTTTCAGACAACTCTCGTCAAATGCCTTGTTATGAGCAACCAACGGCAGTCCTTCAATCTTCGGCGCTATCTCTGCCCACACCTCGGGGAATGTAGGAGCATCAGCAGTGTCGTAGGCTGTCAGTCCATGTACTTGCGAACACCAATAGGTATAATATTCAGGTTCAGGCTTTATCAGCGAATAATATTCATCAACCTTCACTCCGTTTCGGTAAATGACAATGCCGACAGAACACACACTGGTACGCTGACTGTTGGCTGTCTCGAAATCTATTGCTGCAAAATCTTTCATGACACAAATATAATAATATTTCGGGAAAGAGCAAACAAGAAAGAAGAAAAACATGACATTATAAATACATAAGCCCTGGAAAGCAAATAAGGTTGCTGTGAGGATTTTATCTTTCGAACATTTCCTATCTGGTCTGTTTTCATTAATAGAATATTAGCAACAAAAAGAAACTTACTCCACTATTACGTATTTACGAATAATGGCAGTTTGATACTGCCGTTAAGCTTAAGATGATTACTATTAGTGACAAATAATCTGCTTACATTTCAACAGCGGATTGCTAAATGAATGTAAAAAGTATGGTGCGGGCGTTTAAGAGCAGTTAAGCAGGGAAATGAAAGTGTTAAAATGGAATAAAGAAAACCGACAATTTGGCATTTTTCCGTATTTTGCGTATATATTTGCAATTGTTTTCATGAAGTGCAGATGACGCACTCTGGATATACAGACACAAGAACAAGGTAACACAACAAGAAATAAGAAGAAAAATAATAACAACAAAAAGTAATTAGAAAATGAAACAGTACAAAAGTTATTTAATTGCAGCACTCAGCCTGGTGGCTGTAGCATTTTCAGCAGGAGCATTAATTAAGGTACAGGCAGCATCAAGCCCTGCAGCCATAGCATCGCAGCCAGTCGATTTAACATACGCTGCAGACAAGGCACTACCAGCGGTGGTTCACATAAAATACGTTCAGAATTCAAAGATTCAGGAAGTAGAAGTGCAGGACCCGTTCGAGGATTTCTTTGGTGATTTCTTCGGTCGTGGCGGTCAGGGCGGCAGACAAAAGCGTCAGGTTCAGACACCAAAGCGCTATGCAAGTGGTTCTGGTGTCATAATCAGTGCTGACGGCTATATCGTGACAAACAATCATGTTGTAGATGGTGCTGACGAATTAACAGTAACACTCAACGACAACCGCGAATTCAGTGCACGTATCATCGGTACA
>CAJPPF010000164.1 GCA_905372445.1 uncultured Prevotella sp.
CAGTAAGGAAGCATGGCGATAATTACAAATCTAAGTATATGCGTCCTAATGACCGATTCGGGTTAAATGAAAAGTGGATAAATTCTTTTATGAGTTCATCCACTTTTCATTTATTTTCCATACTTTTGCAGATGAGAACTAAAAACAGCACACATGCCAAAGAATAACTACAAGGCAATGACCGTCTATAAGGCCAGTGCAGGATCAGGCAAGACCTTTACATTGGCAATTAGATTCATTGAACTGCTAATACAGAAACCAGAGGCATATCGCGAGACACTTGCCGTGACATTTACAAATAAAGCTACCGAGGAGATGAAGAAACGTATTCTCAGTCAGCTTTACGGTCTATGGAAACAACTCCCCGACTCTACCGATTATAGTAATCGCATCTGCAATGACCTACAATGCGACAAAGATTTTGTCAGCGAGCAAGCAGGAAGGGCAATGAAACTGATGCTTCACGACTACAGCTACTTCAATATTGAGACCATTGATGCATTCTTCCAGAAAGTGTTACGTAATCTTGCACGTGAGATGAACCTCAATGCTAATCTGCGCGTCGAGCTTAACGACTTTGAGATTGAAGAGAAAGCTGTCGACAAACTCATTGCTGACCTCAACGACAAAAATCCTGTATTGCATTGGATTCTTGGATATATAGATGATAATATCGCCGACGACCGTGGTTGGAATGTCATCGACAATATCAAAAAATTCGGGCGAAAAATCTTCTCTGACGACTATAAGCGTTTTGCAAATGCATTACAGGAGAAGTTTGAAGAGAAAGGATTCTTTACAAGATATCAACACACCTTGCGCGACATCATCACAAATGCCGACAAAGAGATGAAGGAGTTCGCCAAGCGCTTCGATGACGCTCTTGCAAAAGAAGGATACACTGTCAACGACCTGAGTTACAAATCTGCCGGTGCAGCAGGCTTCTTCGTTAAACTTAATGAAGGTAAATATCTGCAGGATGATGTATGGAATACACGCACCCAAAAGGCAGGAGAAGGTCCGGAAGGATGGGTCGGAAGTAAGATTAAGCCTGACAATCCTCTATACGACTTCGCCGCAACAACTCTCACACCGCTGATAAACGATGCCAACGCAGCACGCGAAGCATTAATGCCTGCAGCAATCACAGCAAAGGCTATTACAAAGAACCTCAACGAACTGCGTCTGCTCAGCAAGATAAAGAATGTTGTAGAGGAACTGAATGCTGACGAGAACCGATTCCTGCTCAGCGATACTCAGAATTTACTGCATCAGATGATGATCGACAGCGATGTCCCATTTATATTCGAGAAGATAGGCGGACAACTGAAGAACATCATGATTGACGAGTTTCAGGATACAAGCACCGTGCAATGGCAGAACTTCCGTACACTGCTGATGAACTGTATAGCGAAGATGACTTCACTGAATCTCATCGTTGGCGATGTGAAGCAGAGCATTTACCGCTGGCGTAACGGCGATTGGAAACTGCTGCACTATCAAATCAAAAAAGACGAACATCTCACTGCATACGGATATAAGGAGGAAACGCTTGAAACAAACTACCGTTCGGAAGACAATATAATAAGATTCAACAATGCCTTCTTCGAGATAGCAGCCCGGCAGGAACTTCTGTATATTAACAATGACGACAATGACAACAGCGCCGTAATTGCCGAGATATACAATGATGTCAAGCAAGAAATTCCAACGCACAAGAATTGCAGAAACCGCGGACTTGTTGATATTCAGATACTGACAAATGGTGGAGATGATGAGTCGCCTGATTACAATAGCAAAGTAAAACGATGCGTCGCCAGACAGATACAGACTCTGTTTGACGCCGGCGCCGACGATGAGTCTATATGTATTATTGCCCGAAACAACAAGGAGTTGGCAGACATTGCGGAGTATCTTCAGACAACCTTCCCCGACCACACCTTTGTGTCAGACGAGGCATTCCTGCTCGACGCATCATGCGCCGTAAACATTATCATCTCTGCCATACGCGTGATGAATCATCCTAATGACAAACTATGCAAAGCACAACTCGCAAAAATATATCAAGAGAAGATATGCGGCAGGAATGTTACAGAAGTATTCTTTCGAGACGGACATATAGATAAATACCTCCCAAAGGAATTTGTCGACAATCGCACGATGCTGCTGACAAAGCCTTTGACAGATCTTGTAGAGGAGTTGTTCCTCATCTTCCAATTACAGTCACTCGAAGGAGAAGCTGCTTATATCATGGCGTTTTACGATCAGCTCGATACATTCTCAAAGAATAACATACCAGACCTTGAGTTACTTCTTGATACGTGGGAAGAGAGCATGCACAAAAAAACTGTCAAGGGCGGTTCACTGACAGGCGTACGTCTTCTTACTATACATAAAAGTAAGGGGCTCGAAGCCGACCATGTGCTCATTCCGTTCTGCGACTGGAACCTCGACCCGTTCGGCAGCGACCTGTGGTGCAACACATCGAAGATGCCATTTGGTGAGTTGCCGGTCATCACGGTGAACACACAACAGATCAAGAACAGTTATTTTGACCATGAATATCAGGACGAGCAATTGCAGATTGCCATTGACAACATGAATATGCTCTATGTAGCCTTCACCCGAGCATGTAAGAATCTGTTTGTCATAGCCGTTCGTCCGGGCGAAAAGAACTCCAAGCGCTCACGTATCGTTCTCGACACTGTTGCGCAACTCTCTCTCGACGGTTCGTCTCTAATAGGCGATGTCAACGACAAGAACTCTGACATACACTTCACCTACGGCAGCTTATACGTCAAAGCAAAGGAAGAAAAGAACTCCAAGAATATCTTTTTGCATAAGCATGACAATGTGGAGGTGATGCTCAGACAAGACAACAACCGCCTCGAGTTCCGACAGAGTAATGCCAGCCGGCGTTTCGTCGAACCACCCGAAGACGAGCACACTCAACTCAACTATACTACCACAGGTACCATACTTCACAACCTGCTGGCGCGCATCAAAGACCATACGGAAGTAGAGAAAGTTCTTAACGAGTTTGTCCAAGACGGTCTGCTGAGCGAGACAGACTCCGAATTGAATCGCGAGAAGCTCTCGTCATTGGTAAGAAGCCGTATCGAAACAAACAAGAATACAATCGTCAACCGTTGGTTTTCTGCCGAGGTAGATGTGTTCAATGAATGTACTCTCATCGGCTACGACGACCATCGCGGAGTGACAAGAGAATTCCGGCCAGACCGTGTAGTAAAGGATGGCAACCTCATAACGGTCATAGACTATAAATTCGGAAGCAAGCAAGACGACCATACAAGGCAAGTAAAGAAATACATCGAGCTACTGAGCCAAATGGGCTACGACAATGTTCGTGGATATCTGTGGTACGTATATAAAAACGAAATCAACGAAGTATCATGAAATCATTCCTTGAATATGTTGCTGAAGACATAATCAGCAAATATGGTAGCAATACCAACGATGCGATCGACCTGACCGATATTGTCGTGGTGTTCCCTAATAAACGAGCATCGCTGTTTCTTAATCAGTATCTGTATCATTCCGCAGGCAATAAGCCTGTGTGGTGTCCGCAATACGTCACCATATCGGATCTCTTCCGTCAGCAAACAGAGCTTACCACCGCCGACCCTATCCTTTCAGTGTGCATTCTCTATGATGTCTACTCTCGTGTCATGGGCGATGAGCATGAGGTGGAATCGCTGGACCATTTTTGGAGCTGGGGACAAATGATGCTCGCCGATTTTGACGACTTTGACAAGAATATGGGTGATGCCAGACTGATATTCAATAATGTACGTGACCTTGAAGCCCTTCGCAGCGCACCCGACGAATATCTTACAGAGATTCAACGGAAAGCGCTTGAGCAATTCTTTCATCTTGTCACCGACAACGATGCCGATTCAGCATTGAAACATAATTTCGAACGGCTGTGGAATAACCTTTATCGTATCTATGAAAAATTCAACAACGAGCTGACATCAAAAGGTCTCGCTTACGAGGGGCATCTCTATAGGGATGTGGCAGAGCGCGCAGAGAATCTTAAATGGGACGACAAAACATATCTGTTCGTAGGTTTTAACATGACACAGAAGACAGAGCAGACAGTGTTCCGCAGCATGAAACGACAGGGCATAGCAAAATTCTATTGGGACTACGACGTCTACTATGCTGACAAGGAAGCAGGACATTTCATCAACAAGGAACTGATGCTGCTTTTCCCTAACGAGTTGCCTGCCGACAGTGCTGCCTTTCAGAACTTCCAACGGAAAGACGAGCGCGGGGATAAGGTGATGAAAAAAGTCACATATCTTTCAGCATCGACCGAAAACATACAGGCACGTTACATCGCCGACTGGCTCACAGAGGAAGGCGCGCACCGTCTTGAGCCCGGGCAGCGCACAGCGATAGTACTCAGCGACGAGTCTCTACTTAAGAATATCATCCACAGCCTGCCGCAAGCATCCGCAGCCACGGCAAACATAACTGTAGGTTTTCCGTTATCGCAATCGCCGGTAACATCATTAGTGAAGAACTTCCTCATGCTTCATCGCGATGATTTTGACCTGCGCAAGGTAAGCAATATCTTACGACATCCGTATGCAGAGTTTCTGTCTACAAAGAGCGCAGCACTATTGGAGTACCTTCACACAAACAAAATCTTCTTCCCCACTCTCGATGATCTCCGCGGATACGATGATAAGCTCGACATGCTGTTCGACCCATTCAAGGGCGAGCCGGCGTCTAATGCCAGACTGATGTCTGCAATGCAGC
>CAJPPF010000165.1 GCA_905372445.1 uncultured Prevotella sp.
CTATAAAGGTACAACTATTTTCGCTGATCACCAAATTTACAGACGTTTGTAATTCATCGAACTCACATTAACCAAATAAAAAAAAACAACGATTATGACAAACGCCAAGAAAAAGGACTATTCTATCAACCTCTAAGGCATGACGGAAAGGGCTCGGACGCGTGCCGTGTCTCTTCCCGCTCGTATTCTGTTAAAAAACGATTCATTTAATTTTTCAATTTCCATTTAACTATGAAAACAAAAGAAATCATTCAGAGGCTCTGCCTCTTCCTGCTTGTCCTCGTGCCGACCATGCCGGCAGGGGCAGAGGACATCCGTATCGGCTCGAAAGCCGACTGGCAGACGTTCTGCAACCGCGTGAACGGCGGCGAGGTCACCCTCAACGCCGAGATGACCGACAACGTTGACCTCGGCACGGACATCATGATGGTGGGAATCAACAATGATTATTCCGGCACGTTCGACGGGCGGGGATATACGCTCTCCTTCAATTGGACTGACACAAGCAACAGAACAGCCCCTTTCAAGTATGTGAATGGCGCCACCATCAAGAACCTGCGCACCCAAGGAAAAATCGCATCGAACAGTTTTGCGTTGTCCGGATTAATTTATTGCGCGTATGGCTCAACCACCATATCGGGCTGCGTCAGCGATGTGGATCTCACGTGCAACAATCCATATGTCGAAAGCCAATTGGGGGGCATGCTTAGCTCTATATACTACGGTTCCGACGTTACCTTTACCGACTGCATCGTCAAGGGCAATATCACCGCCACGACCAACAAAGGTAAGAAAGGCATAGGAGGATTTGTATATAATGGTTGGGCACTCAACACCACCCTGATCCTGAACAACTGCCTCTACATCGGCACGAACAACGCCGGCGACGAGAGTTGCACTTTCGCCTCCGCTGACGCCACCATCAACAACTGCTACTACCTCAACACCTGCGGCGAGGCGCAGGGCACACAGGTGACCGAGGCGCAGCTGAAGAGCGGCGAGATAACGAAACGACTGCAAGACGACCGCACCAACGCTTGCTATTGGGCACAGCAGCTGGGCGAAATGCCTGATCTCTACAGCGAGGCAGACAAGATGAAGCCCAACTATGTATATTACGACACGGCGAACTATCGCTGGGCATGCGAAAACTTCGTGCTCACCGACGGCAAGCCGCTGCCCGTCGGGCTCAACTTCACCGCCGCCACGGCGACCTACGAACGCGACCTCTCCGCCGACAAGGCCACGGTGTGCCTGCCCTATGAGCTGCCCGTGCGCGGCTTCAAGGCCTACACCCTCTCGACCGTACAAGGCACCCCCAGCACAGTACGCTTCAAGAGAGTGACCGACAAGCTCGAGGCTTACAAGCCTTATCTGCTCACGACCGACGGCGCGCCACGGCTCGACGGCGAAAACCTGCAGGTGAAAGCCTTCAATGCCGCCGCCCTGACCACCACCACCGGCGATTACAGCCTCGTGGGTACGACAGAAAACATGGACAACACCACAGCAGTAGCCGCCAACGCCTATATCCTGCAGGGCGACGGTAAGTTCCACAAGGTAACGGCGGACAACCCCACCGCCACAATTCCTTCCTACCGTGCCTATATCACTCGCAACGGCAGTCAAGGTGCCAAGCAGATCTCATTCATCCTCAACGGCGAGACCACGGGCATCGACGGTGTGACAGATGGCACGATTGACACGGACGGCGCAGTGTATGACCTGCTGGGTCGACGCGTGGTCGACCGCCTCGACGACAACGCACGACGCCAACTGCCCGCGGGCGTATACATCGGCGGCGGAAAGAAAGTAGTCGTGAAGTAAACTCTCTTTTCATCGTGGGGGCGCAATGCACAATATGTGATGCGCCCTACCCGATGATAAAAAACGTCAAGCGTGATTTACATTCCGAATCCCGGAAACGGGCAATCCGTCAAGCGTAGGGGCGTGATTCATCACGTTTCGTCCTGACAATCTGCTCCACAACCAGACGAAAGAAGTTAGGAATCTATTGATCGCGATTGGGATAAACACTGACAGAATTTGGAGACTTTGCTAAACATTTTCAATTGAAAATGATAATAAATGAAAGAAAATCAGTACCTTTGCAGCATAGTTCGTATCTTCTTAAACGGGAAATGCGAATAGAAAGACAAAGAAACAGAGCCTTTAGTGGAGCATAATATGCTGACTGTCAATTTAATTGAGAGGTTAAACATTATTATATTCCACTAAATGGGTTAACATGTAATATTTCTTTTATGGAAGATGTCGTTGATTTAAAATCTTGGTTTTCTCGCCACGGCATAATTGGAGTACACTCCATTCTGCTCGCTTGGTTTAATGAAAACCTTGCTAAACCGGCACAATCATCCAAGATGATGAAAGCCAACTCAAATGACATAAAGTAGAAGAGAGTTTATGAAACTGGACAGTTCGAGTTCTCATTCTACAGCCGACGAAATCAAGCATTTTCAGATTGCTGAAAACAATGACTTTCCAGAGGGCAGACACATTTCTGAGCCAGACCGAGTGACTGGTTCAGTAGTAGAGAAGTGTACTGAAGCAAACATTGGTGCAGGACGGCAGGTCAATAAAAATACTACATTAGAGACATCACTGCCTTGGTGCTACCTATTTGTGCACCACAGGAAAGTAAAAGCCTTTGAAGCACAGTTAGAAAAAGACCAACGCAGGTATTTTATTCATACGAGCATAAAATATGCTCCCCGACGAGGAGACGGCAAAGGCATGAAAAAGACCGTCATTCAAACCGTCAGCGGACTTATCTTTTTAAGGGGCAAGGCAAGCGAGGTGCAGAAATATCTTGATGGCAAGTTTCCTTCACACCGTCTTTGCAGAAATTGCAGCACCGGCGAGGTGGCAGAAATCCCCAACAGCCGGATGGAACCCTTTATGCGTGTTGCTCAGACAGACCCTGACCGCATCCGTTTCCTCCTCCGCCCTTTTATATACTATTCCAAGAACCGCACCCTACTCCGTATAGTCTCCGGCGACTTTGCCGGACTTGAAGGATATGTCATCCGCATAGCGCGTGACCGCAAGATAGTGATTGATGTAGGCGGCATGGGCGTAGCCATAGGTGGCATTCACGCTGAACGTTTTGAGGAAGTAGGCAAGAACGAGACAACAAAGCAAGATCGTGCTACATTCCATAAACGCAACCTGCATGAGCGCAATGCTTTCATAGACCGCTACTTCCATAAAGTGACCACAGCACAAGAAGTAGCTGTACAAACAGAAAATATAGAGATGCTGCGTATGCAAACCCTTGCCGACATGGAAGACGGAAGTTTGGAAGTAAAAGAAGTCTATGAGACCCTTTATTTTATGATAGAGGAAATAGGCTACTACTATGCCCCATTCATTGAAATCTTCAAGGACGAACTGAACCCTATTTTCGCTGCCGGCAAGAAAGTGATGCAGGAGTTAGAACGCATCATATCCTCCTTGACACCAAATGGCGACCAACGCCAACGCTGGGAGGCAGAGCTTGAAGAACTTATGGCGAACTATGGATATTTGTTTGAATAATCCCAAACAGCCATGCTATCATTGCCAATCGCTAAGATGCTTATCTTGATGATGTGAAAGACAATATGTACACGTGACATTTTTAGAAGGGAATAAAAAATGGTAGAATACAATGTAAATCTCGAAGGAAAAACTGTTCTTGTAACAGGTGCTGCAGGCTTTATAGGCAGTAACCTTGTTAAGCGTCTGTTCCACGACATAAAAGACATCAAGGTAATAGGTATTGACTCCATTACCGACTACTATGATATAAACATCAAATATGAGCGTCTGAAGGAAATCGATGCATTGGGAAGGGAGTGGACTTTTGTTCATGCCTCAATCGCAGACACATACGCAGTAAAGAAAATATTCACGGAACACAATATTGCAGTTGTCGTAAATCTCGCAGCCCAAGCCGGTGTCCGTTATAGCATCACTAACCCAGATGCCTATATCCAAAGTAACATCATAGGTTTTTATAACATCCTTGAAGCCTGTCGTCACCATGAAGTAGAGCATCTTGTCTATGCAAGTAGCTCCTCTGTTTATGGTAGCAATAAGAAAGTGCCTTATTCCACTGACGACAAGGTAGATAATCCTGTAAGCCTCTATGCTGCTACCAAGAAGAGCAACGAGCTGATGGCACATGCCTACTCCAAACTTTATAACATTCCCTCCACAGGGCTCCGCTTCTTTACCGTTTATGGTCCAGCAGGTCGTCCCGACATGGCGTACTTTGGCTTTACTAACAAACTCGTAAAGGGTGATACTATCAAGATTTTTAATTATGGTAACTGTAAACGCGACTTCACATACGTAGATGATATCGTAGAAGGCGTTGTCCGCATCATGCAGCGTGCCCCGGAAAAGCAGAACGGAGAAGACGGTCTGCCAATGCCTCCATATAAGGTATACAACATCGGCAACAACTCTCCCGAGAACCTCTTAGACTTTGTCACCATCCTTCAAGAAGAACTTGTCCGAGCCCACGTTCTACCGTCTGACTATGACTTTGAGGCGCACAAAGAACTTGTGCCAATGCAGCCAGGCGATGTACCAGTGACATACGCAGATACAACGCCTTTGGAGCAAGATTTTGGTTTTAAGCCAAATACATCGTTGAGAGAAGGTTTGCGCAAGTTTGCGGAGTGGTATGCGAAGTATTATCAAGTATAGTAATGTTTAAAAAAATAACTTCCATAGTTTTTATAGTA
>CAJPPF010000166.1 GCA_905372445.1 uncultured Prevotella sp.
TGTTCGATTGTTGAGCAGATGTGCAGACGTTTCATCGAAGGCGTAGCGGGCTACGGCGAGATGTAATGGCAGCGCAGATGCCAGAAAGCGGACTAAAGCAATAAGGAAGCATGACGGTAATAACAAATCTAAGCAAATGCGGTCTAATGGCAGATTGGGGATTATAGTGGTTTGATTGACAATGTAGAATGCGATGAATTATCAGAGCGGAGCGTGATAAATCACTCCCCTACGGCTGACGCATTGCCAATTCTTGATAGACGAAAAGCAGTCATCGGAGAAAAATATCCCGAACCGGAGATATTATAATATTATAATTTATTGTTTCTATATATTTTGGGGGCGGCTGTTATATTAATTCTTATCCCGAACGGGGTAGTATCTTTGTTGTAGTTTCCATGTTTATTGAAATCGGTTGTTACGGCATCAGATACAACGGAGCCTCCGGACCCATGTTCATAAGCAGGTCGAAGACGGAAAGGTTGGGCAAAAACGGATGTTTGTGGCGGTAGACCTGATAGTAGGATTTGGTGCCGACCGACGGGTTGCGGAGTTCTTTGTCGCTTACTGACAGCCCTTGATAGTCGGTGGTTGGCGTGGGGCGGATGTCAATCTCAAGCAGTTCGAGGCATTTCATTATCAGTGCCTCGTTCAGGTCGACTAAGTATTTCCAGTCGCGTTCGTAGATTGGTCGGAAGTCGTCTTGCAGATACTCGAAAAACGGTGAGTTGTAATAACTCGTCTCGAAGGCAAACCAGTGCTGATGTCGCCAGTCGAGTTGATGGCTTATCCTTACGTCGCGTATGAGACATTTGCCGAGTTCTGAGAAATTACTCTTGTCGATTGGTATTGACAACATTAGGCTACCGTTGGGTGAGTCTATGCGGCAACGGTTGCGTAATGTCTGCTTCTGGAAGTTCTCGCATACCTCAATAGCAGTTGGTTCGCCACTTTTCAAAGCAGCGAACCAACTTATAGGGGGTAGATAATAACTTGGTAGCGTTATCATTATTTTATGTTGTCGACAATATTGCCTATCCTATTCCAGCGTATGCCGCCGAATCCTTTGCGGTCAGGGTCGCTCGACCACCATATGAAGATTGGCTTTCCTACGATGTGGTCCTCCGGAACGAAGCCCCAGTAGCGCGAGTCGAGCGAGTTGTGGCGGTTGTCACCCATCATCCAATAGTAGTCCAACTTGAACGTATACGACTTTGCAAGTCGCCCATTGATATAAATCTGATTGTTCTTCACCTCGAGTTCATTATCTTCGTATACACGTATCGGACGCTCGTAGACAGCGATATTGTCCATTGTCAGTGCAATCGTCGCGCCTTTCTTCGGAATCCACACCGGACCGTAGTTGTCGCGTGTCCATCCCGTCACGGCATTATGGGGATATGTTTCGCCTGCGGGTGCCTCGTTGATGATACTGATGTTCTTCACCAGTTCTTTGTGAGCCATCAGTTCTTCCATCGCGTGTTTAGTCATCGGCATATATCCTGACTGGTTGAGAGCCATAAGGTCCTCCTGCGATATTGACAGTTCCTTCATCAGTTCGTCGTAGCGCTCGATGAGGTCGAAGGTGCTTACACCCGGTTGAAGCTCCATGCGGTATTCGTACTGAACATTCTCCGGCTCTTTGTTTGCTTTGCCGTCGAGGTATATGATGCGGTTTTTAATCTGCAATGTCTGTCCCGGCAGACCTACACAACGCTTTACGTAGTTCTCACGACGGTCGGTAGGACGGGATATAATATCTCCGTATGTGTTCGGGTTGTTGGCGATATAGCGTCGACCGAGGGTGTAGATGTCCCGGAAAAGGTCATACTGCTCCTGGCGGTTCAGGTTGCGGATGTCAAAAGGCGCAGGGTTTTGCTGTTGCCATATCTGCTGTCCTATATTATATGCAAGCATATAGAAATCCTGTTGCTGGTAAGGCTGCTCACAGCATACGGTGTCGCCTGAAGGATAGTTGAACACTACGATATCGTTGAGTTCTACGTTGCCAAGACCTTTCACGCGACGATAGTCCCAATGCGGGTGGTCTAAATAGCTCTTCGTGCCGATGAGTGGCATGGTATGTTGCGTCAGCGGCATAGTCAGCGGAGTTTGCGGGATGCGAGGACCGTAGCTGACTTTACTCACGAAGAGGTAGTCGCCGGTGAGAAGACTCTTTTCAAGTGAACTTGAAGGGATGACAAAGTTCTGAAAGAAGAACTGGTTTATGAAGTACACTGCAACGAGTGCGAAGACAATAGCATCGACCCATGACATGACAAAGCGTACCGGGCTTTCAGCGTCTTTCCACCACTGCCAGCGGATTTTCTTTGTGATATAGACGTCGTAGATGAATGGCACTACGATAAGTCCCAGCCAACTCTTAAGCCAATAGAGGAATAGTAGATAGAGAATAAGCACTGCAATGAACTTAGCCCATTGTGCTTTCATATTCATCTGTTCTTTGGTTTTGTCAATCATATCTGTTTTTTTCTTTGGTTTAGAATTTAAACATATCATCCACAGACAACAGCCCCTGATGCTCGCTTGTGTACTCCGCAGCGAGTACGGCGCCCAATGCGAAACCCTGACGAGAGTAGGCCGAATGGGTTATTTTTATGAAATCTGCTTCGCTGTCCCATGTTATGCTGTGTATGCCGGGCACCTCGCCGCGGCGGATGTCATCCACACGAACCGTCTTCTCGGCTGTTTCGTGCAGTCCCCAACGCTCCTTGCGGTCGAGATTATCGACGATTCCTTCGGCAAGGGTGATAGCTGTGCCCGACGGCGCGTCAAGCTTATGGACGTGATGCGTTTCTTCTATATTAGGGTCGTACTGCGGAAACCGGTTCATTATCTTTGCAAGATATTTGTTGACAGCAGAGAAAATCGCCACACCGACAGAAAAGTTTGATGCCCAGAAAAGGGTCTTGCCATCTTGCTCGCAAGCCTTGCGCACCTCGTCGCCATGTTCCTTCAACCAGCCTGTAGAGCCACTGACAACCTTCACTCCTGCCTTCCATGCCTTAAGATAATTGCCGTATGCCACATGAGGCGCAGTAAACTCAATCGCCACATCGGCAGAGGCAAACGCCTCACTCTCGAAGTCATGCTGGTTATTTACATCAATGATGCTTACAATTTCATGTCCGCGACTGAGAGCAATCTGTTCGATCATCTTGCCCATCTTGCCGTATCCTATTAATGCAATTTTCATTTCCTATTTCTTTTTACGTCCTGAAATACGTTTTGTGTTTGACGTTTTATTATTTGCAAAATTACAACAAACGAGTGGAAAATCAAAATTATTTATATTTATTTTAAAGTTTCATACTCTCCATTCGGCTTTTTTTTGTAGTTTTGCAAGAGGAATATGTAAGTATACCGCCTTGGAGAAGCTACTGCACTATACTTGGAAGCACAGGCTGTTTCCACTGACAACCTTTACCACGACCGATGGTAAGGGCGTTGAAGTGCTTGACCCGGGACTGCAGAATCATAATGCCGGACCTGATTTTTTCAATGCTAAAATAAAGATCGACGGCATGCTCTGGGTGGGCAATGTGGAGCTCCATGTGAAATCCGGCGACTGGTTTCTTCACGGACATAACAGCGACACGGCTTACGACAACATTATTCTCCATGTCGTATGCGACGCCGACAGAGAAGTGGTCAACAGCCGTGGCGAGCAACTGCCGCAGATGGTGTTGCCTATTGCCGACGGTCTTCGTCACAACTACGAGGCGCTGCTCCGTGAAGATAAGTATCCACGATGCCATAATATCATCCCTGAGCTCCCGGCATTTACTGTCCACTCGTGGATGTCGGCGCTGCAGACAGAACGGCTGGAGCGTAAGACTGACGATATAATGCGCCTCGTCAAGCAGTTGTGCGGCGACTGGGAAGCAGTTTGTTTCCGCACTCTGGCGCGGAACTATGGCTTCGGTGTCAACAGCGATGCGTTTGAGGAATGGGCGAAGCACATACCTCTGCGTGCCGTAGACCATCATCGCGACGACCTGTTTCAGATAGAAGCAATCTTTCTCGGGCAGGCGGGTCTGCTTGATATCAATGCTGCGCCACACAGCCATCAGAAGGAAATGGCTGCCGATACTTATTTCCATCGGCTGACTGACGAATACCGTTTTCTCGCACACAAGTTCTCACTTGAGCCAATGGACGCGAAGATGTGGAAATTCCTGAGGCTCCGTCCGCAGAACTTCCCTTACATCCGCATCTCGCAACTGGCATATCTGTATCACTCCGAGCGTGCCGGGATGAGTCGATTAGTGGAGTGCAAGGATATCAAAGAGCTTGCTGCGGCACTCGCAACGCAGGTCAGCGACTACTGGCAGACGCATTATGTATTCGGAGTGGAAAGCGAGACGAAGAACGAGAAGCACATGGCAATGGCATCGCTTGAGTTGCTTATGATAAATACGGTCATACCGATACTCTTCGCTTACGGTCGCTACAAAAACGACGAAACGCTTGTAGACCGCGCTGTTGACTTACTTGAGTCGCTGCGACCGGAGAACAACAACATCGTCCGACTGTGGCGCGAATGCGGACTGGAGGTCGGCAATGCCGGCGACTCGCAGGCTCTCATACAACTGAAAAAGGAATATTGCGACAAGAAGGAATGTCTTCGCTGCCGCATAGGTTATCAATATTTAAAAAGAAAATAATATCTACACTAATGAA
>CAJPPF010000167.1 GCA_905372445.1 uncultured Prevotella sp.
TACAAACGAATCGCTCTACAATTACCTGCGAGACGAAGGTAAAAAAGAAGTCGACGAGATAACATGGGAGAAAGTAGGTCTGAAAATAAGAGCATATTACGACAAACTTATAAGAAAATAATTGTTTAAGAGAATAAAAGCAGAAGACAATGAAGACTATATGTTTATATTTTGAAATACATCAGATTACACATCTGAAGCGCTATCGTTTCTTTGATATAGGACGTGATCACTATTACTACGATGACTTCGAGAACGAACGCCACATTAATTATATTGTAGAAAACAGTTATGTTCCTGCACTGAATACACTGCTCAATATGCTGAATGAGTACCCTGACTTCAAAGTGGCTTTCTCTATTTCAGGTGTTGGATTTGAGCAGTTGGAGCAATATGCACCTCAGGTTCTTGAACTGTTGTCACAGATAAATGCTACCGGACGGGCAGAGTTCCTTGCCGAACCGTATTCGCATGGGCTTTCATCACTGATAAACACAGAAACATTTGTTGCTGATGTGAAGAAACAGTGTGCCACAATGGCTGAATATTTTGGCAATAAGCCTACAGTGCTCCGTAATTCATCACTCATCTACAGTGACGATATTGGACTTGAAGCAAGCAAAATGGGTTTTAAGGGCATGCTTACCGAGGGTGCTAAACAGGTTCTGGGTTGGAAGAGCCCTCATTATGTATATCACTGCGCTTATGCTCCAAAACTGAAACTTCTGCTCCGCGATTATGTATTGTCTGACGATCTCTCATTGCGCTTTAACAACTCTGAATGGGAAGGTTATCCTTTGTTTGCCGACAATTATATCGAGCGTATAGCACAACTCCCAGAAGAGGAACAGGTCATCAACATATTCATGGAACTTTCTGCCCTTGGTATTGCCCAGCCACTGTCGAGCAATATTCTCCAATTCCTGCATGCTGTTCCTGCACAAGCAAGGGCTAATGGTATAACATTCTCTACTCCGAGCGAAATATGTTCGAAAGTGAAGAGCGTAGGCGAACTGGCTGTGCCTGATAATATTTCATGGGTAGACGAAGAGCGCGACACTTCATCTTGGCTTGGTAATGATATGCAGCGTGAGGCTTTCAATAAACTGTATAGCGTTGCCGACCGTGTGCGTATAGCACAGAATCCACGTATCAATCTTGACTGGGAATATCTCCAGGCAACGGAGAACTTCCGTTTCATGACAACAAAGAAAACGGTAATGGATGTAGACCGTGGTATCTTTTCCAGTCCTTTTGATGCTTTCACTAATTATATGAACATTCTTGGCGACTTCATATATCGTGTCAACAGCCTGTATCCGGAGGAAGTTGACAACGAACAGCTCAATTCGCTCCTGACTACAATAAAGAATGAAGGGGAAGAAATAGAAATGAAGAATGCAGAGATTGAACGTCTGCGCACAAAAATCGCTAAATTGGAGAATACTCTGAAAAAGAATTGTTCAGAGAAAGCCCCTGCAGAAAAGAAAGCACGTGCATCAAAAAAAGAGGAGGGCAAGCAAGACAAAGCTGTAGAGCAGAAGCCTGCTAAAAAGAAGAATCCAACAACGAAGTCGTCTAAGAAATAGACTTTTTGAACCGTTTCTAACTGAAAATCCCTGTCTTTATTGTGAAGATGGGGATTTTTTTATTGAAATTATTTGGTTTTTCCAAGGAAAGTTTTTATTTTTGCAATCGATATATAAAATTAACAGTAACAATTAAAGAGAAAGCCTATAGACTGACATTTACTTAAAGACAAATATTTTAAGAAAATGAAGAATCTCAAAGAGATGACCGACGAACAGTTGGCCATTGCCTACATTGAAGGTAATAATAGAGCTTTTGACTTGTTGCTGGCACGTAATCAGGCTAAACTTTATTCGTATATCATGTTTATAGTTCGTGACAGAACTATAGCGGACGATATTTTTCAGGACACATTTGTGAAGGTTATAACCAAGCTTCGCCAAGGTGCGTATAAGACTAATGGTAAGTTCTCCGCATGGATAACACGCATTGCCCATAATATCATCATTGATATGTTTCGCGATCAGAAAATAGGAAAAATAATAGAATCTACTCCAGATAATGATCTGTCGAATCTTACAGGCAACGAATTGGCAGATGCCAATATTGAGACACGATTCGTCAAAGAACAAAACATGCGTGAGGCAAAACTTCTTATGGAGTCTCTGCCTGCTATACAGCGTGAAATTGTATATATGCGTTTTTATCAGCAGATGTCGTTCAAGGAGATTGCCGAGACAACGGGGATAAGCATAAATACTGCTCTTGGGCGTATGCGTTATGCTGTTTTGAACATGCGCAAGAAGGCAAGCGAATTTAATGTTGCAATATAAGAATATTGTAACAACACGTAATGATTTACACCGTGGTCAGGAATTTCTCAAATCAGCGATGGTCTTCTTTGGATTATCCGAGTTGAATACATAACTGCCTGCAACCAATACATCTGCACCAGCTTCGACGAGAACGCGGGCTTGCTCACTCTGTATGCCACCATCAACTTCAATAAGTGCATTGCTACCTGTATTGTCTATCATTTTGCGCAGTTCACGCACCTTGTCAACTGATGTCTCTATGAATTTCTGTCCGCCGAATCCGGGAAAAACACTCATCACAAGTATGAGGTCTGCATCTATTAATACATCTTCAATCATAGATAGTGGTGAGTCAGGATTTATAGACACACCGGCTTTCATTCCTGCTGCATGAATCTTGTCGATAGTGTCGTACAGTTGTTTGCAAGTCTCTGCATGGACGGTCATTACGTAGGCACCTAATTTTGCCGTCTGCTGAATATAATTCTCTGGGTGAATAATCATGTAGTGCACATCCAGTCTTTTACTCGTAAGTCGGCTGATAGCTTTCATTACAGGAAAGCCGAATGAAATGTTTGGAACGAAAACCCCATCCATTATATCAAGATGAATCCACTCTGCCTCACTTTCGTTTAGCATCTCAATATTTTCTCGTAGATCTGCAAAATCAATCGAGAGGATAGAAGGCGAAATGATTGTTGCCATATTAACTCTGATTCTTTGACGTTAGTTCCAACATAATGCTTGCTCTTCGTCTCTCATTATCGTCTTAGGATAATAATGGGCTATAGTGCGAATAATCTGTAGGGTCATTTCTGAAGGTTGTAAGTCGTCTTGGGTAAAATTCTTCATAGGCACACTATTTTTATCTATATCATTCTAACGTTTCATTACGGTGAATTATTGTATTCGCGCATCTTTTTTTTTGATTTCTTTGGTACATCGGGAGAAAAGAATTAATTTTGCATGCATTAATCGAAAATCTCTTCTTAAGCCTGTTCCTTATCGCGACGGGCTTTTAATTTGTATTGAACGCTATGCTGATAAAAGTCTGCGGTCTGCGCGCCCCGGAAAATATATGCAATGTCATAAACCTTGGAATAGATCTTTTGGGTTTAGCTTTCTGTAAAGAGTCGCCGCGTTGTGTCTCTTTAGTAGACTCACATGCTGGAATTGTGCCTGATCGAATCGACGAGAAGACATCTGAGGCTGTATGTTCCGGTGAGGCTCGTAGGGTAGGGGTGTTCTTTAATGAGATGCCACAGACGATAATAACTGCAGTTTACAATTTCTCACTTCATTGTGTGCAGTTGTCCGGCGATGAATCGCCAATATACATAGACAATCTGCGTCGTACTCTGGATCCTGATATTCAGCCTGGCATGCAGATAATAAAGTCGATCATTGTTAATTCCATTTCTGACATATTAAATGCTGAAGCATATGAAGGTCATGCCGATATGTTTCTCTTCACGTCAGGAAATCCTGCTTGTGATGACCATTCATCTTTCGACTGGTCAATGCTTGAAGCGTATAAAGGGCAGACGCCGTTTTTGCTGGGTGGCAATATCGATCCGGATGATGCGGAACGAATCCTTTCCTTTCATCATCCGCAGTTTCTCGGTATTGATGTCGGCTCGCGTTTTGAACAGTCGCCAGCAGTAATGGATATAGATAAACTCACATCTTTCATAAATAAAATACGTAAATAAATCAATTATGAATTTCACTGGTATTACCATAGCCATAATGACCTTTATCACAATAGGAGCCTGGCATCCTATCGTTATCAAGACCGAATATTATTGGGGCACACGTCCTTGGATTATATATCTGCTCATTGGAATCATCTGCTGCATGTCGGCTTTGTTTGTTTCCGATATCTATCTCTCATCGTTCCTTGGCGTTTTCGGAGCATCGTCTCTGTGGGGCATTGGTGAACTCTTTGCGCAGAAACGACGTGTAGAGAAAGGCTGGTTTCCAAAGAATCCTAAGCGTAAATAACGTGAGTTCGACGAATTATAAGTGTCTATAAATTTGGTGATTAGCGATTTTTTTGTAATTTTATAGTGTTGAAATACAAATAATTACAAACAAAAATCGCTATGATCACCGAAGATAGAGTTACAGAAATATTTTGTATTGCAGACGATTTCTGCAAGTTTTTTGATGCTATGATGACAAAATATATGCTAAAACCTATGAGAAAAAGGAACTATCACCGCAGTTCGACGATGTTGAAGGCTTAAAATTATTCTGATAATGATTCTTTTCCATGACTCTGGATATCGCTGC
>CAJPPF010000168.1 GCA_905372445.1 uncultured Prevotella sp.
AACATTGACGCATAACCCTTTATATAATATAATATGTGAAAAACGGCTGGCATTGCCAGTGATTACAATAGTGACACTCCTGAGCTCTTAAGTTCAGGAGTGTCATTCATTATATATTATTGGTGTCAGGTAAAAACTGATTGAAAGTTCTGCAATCCTTTATTGATTGGCACTACAGGTATGTATAGTCAATAGAGGCTTACTTTTTGCCAAAAATAATAAGCGTTACTACAAACATTCCTTTTGGTTTTGTATCTTCCACGAGCCAGCGTAGGGTCGGCATTTGCCGGCAAGCGAAGGGGCGTGATTTATCACGTTCCGCCTCAGAGTTGAGCCCTTTGCATGAACTATTTGTTTCTCGGAGATTTCGGAACGTGATAAATCACGCTCCTGCCTGCCGGATTGTCTGTTTCCCAGAGGATTGCTGAACGTTATAAATCGACGATCAGTTTATGCTCGCTTTACAGAATCATGGTTCAGGAAGGTGTATTTCACGGGCAACGCACAGTTTGACAAGAACATGAAAACAAATGTCGAAGAACTACAAATCTTTCCTAAAATAACCAACAAATTCGCTTTTTAACCAATTTGTATTTCCTTTTTTGGAGAATAATTTGTATTTTTGTTGCCGAAAATAATGTGAGTTCTACGAATCTCTTCACCTCATTTAATGAAAGTAATCAACACACCGCACAGTTGAATCCGTGCTGTGTGAAAGCGGGAAAAATAGATGCTCTTAACTCGCCCTTTACCAATGGACTGCTAAAATCGCTGTTTATTGAAATGATAATTCACAGAACTAAAATAAAAGACACATTTTATCATTATGAATAACGAAATGGGATGTATTTCAGTTGCTCAGGCGAGATCGTTGGATTGTGGTGGAGTGTTCCTTTCCGACGACATGGCTCTGTTTACCAAATTTGAGAATGTGCCGTTACCTTTGCGTAGTATAAAGATGGACTGCCTGCTTCTTGCACTGTGTACATCGGGGCAGGCAACATATACCGTCGATACAAAGGCACAGGTGGTATGCCCCAACGACCTTATCATCATTACTGAAGGTCAGGTAGTGGGCGATTATATGCTAAGCCGCGACTGTAAGGGAATATGTATCATGATATCCAATGAGTTCTATAAAGACGTCATTAAGGATGTTCACGACCTGTCGTCGTTGTTTCTCTTCGCACGCTCGCGTCCTGTTGTTCACTTCTCGGACGAAGAGGCATATGTCTTCACAAACTATTTCAATATGATAAACCGGCGCGTGCAGAAAGGCAATAATCCTTTCCTGCGCCAACTGACATGTGCGTTGCTCAATGCTCTGCTTTATGAGCTCGGCAAGAAAATATGGGAAATGCGCAGTGAGAACATGGTGAGACCACAGTCGCGTGCAGAGGCTGTCTTTGTGGAGTTTATACAACTTGTAGAGCAGCACTTCCGTTCTGAACGAAAGGTAAGCTGGTATGCGAGCCGGCTTAACATCACTCCAAAATATCTGTCCGAGATCGTAAAGACAGCGAGCCGACGCACTCCTAATGAATGGATCGATCAGTATGTGACGCTTGAGATTCGCGTTCTTCTGAAGAACTCAAACATGAATATAAAGGAAATGACTGAGTATATGCACTTCCCTAACCAGAGCTTCTTTGGTAAATTCTTCAAGGAAAGGGTAGGGATGTCGCCTTCCGAGTATCGTCGCACTAATTTATGATGCCCTGTTCGCGCAGTTCATCTGCAACGGTCTCAAGCTCCTTATACCACTCCTCGCCAAATCGTCGCGTCAGTGGTTCTTTCAGAAACTGATATACGGGTAAGTTCAGTGCTTTGCCTTTCTTCACTGCATCCTTGCAGATTGACCACTGATGGTAGTTCAGTCCTACTGTGCCATTGCTGAATTTCCTCTCGCGGATAGGGTATAGGCTGCAGCTAATCGGCTTGCAGAATGTCGACTTTCCTTCGCGGAACGCCGATTCTAAGGCACACAGACAGCAGTTGCTGATGCTCTTTCCGTCTATGTCGATGTCCTTATAGCATGTGAAGACACAGTCTTTTCCGCCTACGATGCTTGTCACCAAGTCGCCGTCGCGGTCGCTGTAGAGCACTCCCTGCTTGTCGATGACCGCCTGTGCTGATGCTGACAATCGGCTCCATACTATCTCCGTCGACTCTTCAATGTCGGCTATCTCGTCGAATAATACGGGTGCGCCGGCGTCGCCTTCTATGCAACAATGTCCTTTGCATGACTCAAGGTCGCAGCAGAACTTCTCCGTGAAGATGTCCATTGCTACAAGTACGTTTCCTATTTCTATAATCATTTTTCCGTTACCACGCTATAGGTTTTATCCCATAGCTTTCAAGATATTTGTTGCAGAGGGTGAAATGGTGATTTCCGAACCACCCGCCTCTGTTGGCAGACAGCGGTGATGGGTGCACACTCTCAAGCACGAGATGCCTGCCGGTGTCGATAAGTGGTTTCTTCGAGCGTGCATATCCACCCCATAGACTGAAGACTACATGCTCTCTGTTGTCGCTTATAGCCTTTATCACGGCGTCAGTGAACGTCTCCCAGCCATGCTTCTGATGCGAGCCAGCCATGTGCTCACGCACTGTCAGCGTAGCGTTGAGCAGGAACACGCCTTGCTCTGCCCAGCGACGCAGACTGCCGTTATACATCCGTTTGCCGTGTTGCATGCCTACCGTCGACAGTTCAGGCACTGTGCCGACATCGGCTTTCACCTCTTTGAGAATGTTTATCAGCGACGGTGGCAGTTCTATTCCGTCCTTGACCGAGAAGCACAGACCCTCTGCCTGCCCTGCTCCGTGGTAAGGGTCCTGTCCGAGTATGACTACCTTTACCTTGTCTATAGGGCATAGGTTGAAGGCGTTGAACACCTCTCTTGCCGGCGGATAACAGACGTGCCGGCTGTATTCCTCTTTTACAAATTGAGTGAGTTTGACAAAGTATTCCTTGTCAAACTCACTCTTAAGTATTTCTGCCCAGCTTGATTCTATATCTACTTTCATCTCTGTAAGGTCATCATCGCAGATGTGGAGGCATGAATTGAGGAGTTCTTAGTCAATAATCAGGTTCTCACCTGTCATATCTTCAGGCTGCTCAAGCCCCATGATATGGAGGATGGACGGTGCTACGTCAGCCAAGCGACCATTCTTTACTTTTGCAGAGTTGTTGTCTGTCACGTAGATGAATGGCACCGGGTTGAGTGAGTGAGCGGTGTTTGGTGTGCCGTCGGCATTGATAGCATTGTCAGCATTGCCATGGTCTGCGATGATGATTGCCTCGTAGTCGTTTGCCTTTACTGCCTCGATAACATCTCTCACGCAGTTGTCTACAGCATGAACAGCCTTTGCGATAGCATTGTAAACGCCGGTATGTCCCACCATATCGCCGTTAGCGAAGTTCACAACTATGAAGTCATATTTCTGTGTGGCAAGGGCTTTGACGAGGTTGTCCTTCACTTCATAAGCCGACATCTCCGGCTTTAGGTCGTATGTTGCGACCTTTGGTGAAGCCACAAGTATGCGGTCTTCGCCGTCGAAAGGCTCCTCACGTCCGCCGTTGAAGAAGAATGTCACGTGAGCATACTTCTCTGTCTCTGCGGTGTGGAGTTGTTTCTTGCCCTTCTGTGAGAGGTATTCGCCGAGAGTATTCATCACGTTCTCTTTTGGGAAGAGAATATCTACGCCGGTGAAAGAGGCGTCGTATGGCGTCATACAGTAATATTTCAGACCTGGAATGGTCTTCATTTCCTGTTCCTCCATGTCCTTCTGTGTGAGGACAAAGGTGAGTTCCTTGGCACGGTCATTACGGAAGTTGAAGAAGATAACGGCGTCGCCCTCTTCGATTTTGCCGTTTACTGTCGCATTGACGATAGGCTTGATGAACTCGTCAGTCACGCCCTCGTCGTATGATTCCTGCATAGCCTGCACCATGTCTGTGGCAGCCTTTCCGGTGCCGGCGGTGAGAAGATCGTAGGCTTCCTTCACGCGCTCCCATCGTTTGTCGCGGTCCATGGCATAGAAACGACCGATAATATCGGCAATGTTCGCATCGTTAGCCTTACATACCGCGTCAATCTGTTCGATGAAGCCCTTTCCTGACTTCGGGTCGGTGTCGCGACCATCCATAAAGCAGTGTACGAAGGTCTGCTGTGAGAGACCGAACTCTTTGCTCAACTCGATGAGTTTGAAGAGGTGATCAAGTGAAGAGTGTACGCCACCGTTTGATGTCAGACCCATCAGATGAAGCTTCTTGCCATTCTTCTTTGCGTATTCATAGGCAGCCACAATCTGTGGGTTCTTTGCTATAGAGCCGTCCTTGCAGGCACGGTTGATTTTTACCAGGTCCTGATATACAATGCGTCCGGCACCAATGTTAAGGTGTCCAACCTCAGAGTTACCCATCTGTCCATCAGGAAGACCTACGTCCTCGCCTGATGCGTCGAGATGTGAGTGGGATGAAACGGCTGTGAGATAATCAAGATAAGGAGTCGGAGTGTTGTATATAACATCGCCGGCACCATGCTTGCCGATTCCCCAACCATCGAGAATCATCAAAAGTGCTTTCTTTGCCATAATGTTTTCTTATTTATTTTTATTG
>CAJPPF010000169.1 GCA_905372445.1 uncultured Prevotella sp.
AAGTCTGCCCCCGCCGTTAGATTCCTGAATAAGTACTTCGGGTGGTTGCGCTATGCTGCTCCTTCTCGCTACATAAACATTCTCGACTGGTATATAATAAAGAAATTCATCGGCACATATATCTTCTCCATTCTTCTTATCATATCCATATCAGTCGTATTCGACATCAATGAGAACCTGGCAAAGTTCACGGAATACCATGCCCCACTGAAAGCTATCGTCTTCGACTATTATTTAAATTTCATTCCCTACTTCGCCAATCTGTTCTCTCCGTTGTTTGTTTTCATCGCCGTGATATTCTTCACATCGAAGCTTGCGGGCAACTCCGAGATTATCGCAATGCTTGCAGCCGGCGTTTCCTTCAAGCGACTGATGCGCCCATACATGATTTCATGTGTGCTCATATCAATGCTCTCCTTCTATCTGGCGGCATATATCATCCCTCAAGGCACTGTCGTTCTGCAGAATTTCGAATCAATGTATAAGAATAAGAAGAAGAATACTGCCGCCGACAACGTACAACTTCAGGTGGAAGAAGGTGTAATAGCCTACATACAGCATTACGACAACCGCACAAAGGAGGGTTATGGTTTCTCGCTTGATAAGTTTGAAAACAAGAAACTTATCAGTCACATGACTGCCCAACAGATTCAATACGACACCATTTCCGACTCCAAATACCACTGGACAGCCACCAATTGGAAGGTTCGCGAACTGCGTGGATTGAAAGAACACATCGTCAGCGGAATGAAGAAAGACACGCTGATACAGATTGAGCCTACCGACCTTATCTATTCTAAGGGTCAGCAGGAGACGTTCACCAGTCCGGAACTAAAGGAATATATATTCAAACAGATTAACCGAGGCAGTGGAAATGTGGTACGCTATCAGGTGGAATACTACAAGCGCATAGCATCTTCGTTTGCCTCTTTCATTCTCACAATCATAGGCTTGTCACTATCATCCAGAAAGCGCAAAGGCGGAATGGGAATGTATCTCGGCATTGGTCTGGCATTGAGTTTCACATACATCATGCTACAGACCATCTCTGCCACTTTCGCTATCAATGCAGGACTACCGCCACTGTTGGCAGCATGGATTCCCAACATCCTGTTTGCCTTCATCGCATACTTCTGCTACAGATATGCACCGAGTTAAAAGAAATAATAGAAAACAGAATTACAATACAACATAACAACATAAGAAAATACATGTTTTTTGAAGAATTAAACCTCAGCGACAATATTCTTGATGCCCTTTGGGACATGCACTTCGACGTGTGTACTCCTGTGCAGGAGGCTTGCATCCCTAAGATTCTCGAACGTCATGATATCATTGGCGTAGCACAGACGGGAACCGGCAAAACAGCTGCATATCTGCTTCCTGTGCTGTCGCTTCTCGACGAAGGGCAGTTTCCTGAAGATGCCATCAACTGCGTCATCATGTCGCCGACACGCGAACTTGCCCAGCAGATAGACCAGGCAATGCAGGGTTTCGGCTATTATCTGCCGAACATCAGTTCCGTTGCGGTGTACGGAGGTAACGACGGCAATCGTTATGAGCAGGAACTGAAAGCGTTGAGAACAGGCGCCGGCGTGGTGATTGCTACTCCTGGTCGCCTCATCAGCCACATGCAGATGGGCAACCTCGACCTCAGCCGCACCTCATTCTTTATACTTGACGAAGCTGACCGTATGCTCGACATGGGATTCTCTGACGACATCATGTCCATAGCAAAGCTCCTGCCTCCCACATGCCAGACCATTATGTTCTCGGCAACAATGCCTCCGAAGATAGAACAACTGGCAAAGACGCTTCTTAAAGAGCCTGAGTTGGTAAAGCTCGCGGTGAGCAAGCCTGCCGAGAAGATACAGCAGAGTGCATTTGTATGCTTTGACCCGCAGAAACTCGACATCCTCCGCCACATGTTCAAGACAGACCAACTGAAACGTGTCATCATCTTCTGCGGTAAAAAGACAAAGGTAAAGGAGATTTCACGTGCTCTTGTTAGAATGAAGATAAACAGTGGCGAGATGCACTCCGACCTTAGTCAGGCTGAACGCGACGAGATAATGTTCAAGTTCAAGAGCGGACAAATTGACGTGCTCGTTGCCACAGACATTGTCGCACGAGGTATCGACATCGACGACATCCTGATGGTTATCAACTACGACGTGCCTCACGATGTTGAGGACTATGTACACCGCATCGGTCGTACGGCACGTGCCGAGAGAGACGGAATTGCCATTACATTAGTCAACGAAGACGACATATTTTACTTCAAGCAGATAGAGAAGTTTCTCGAAAAGGATATCACTAAGAATACTATGCCTGAAGGCATGGTCGAGGGTCCTGACTACTCCAAGGACTATGGTAAGGGCGGAAACAAAGAAAGGCAGAGGCTCAAGAAAGCGTACTAACGACTCGAAGAAGAAAGTCGCAGCAAGGAAACAGCACGAAGGGGCGAAGTCGGAATCAGCCGTGAAAACAGATGAGCCGAAGAAGAGAGCGCCGAAAAAGAAAGTGTCAACGCCTGCCGATAATGCTACAAAAGCAGAAAATGCATTTACGGCAACAACAAATCAACATGAGAACGGCAAGAAGAAAAAACGTCATAAACCGTTTAATCGCATAGCGAAAGCAAAGGCAGACGCAGAAGGTGGAGAGAAACCTACAGGCAAGCCCATAGCAGAATAACAGCAACGTTAACAATAAACCCAAAACGGTCAATAGACCGCGGTGTCGTTTTCTTATCAAAGAACAATAGCTTTCCTACTGCTTTCGCCTGCTTGTGTGGCATCTTAGCAGTCTTATTACCTTGTCGTAGCCCGCTACGCCCACGGTAACAAGACTGTTAATCTGCTCAACAATCAAACGAAATCAGTTTGGAATCTATTGACTGTTTTGGGTTAAACACAACTGTAGCGCATTCGCTAACGCCCTACAGGGCACAAAAAATCCCGGTCCAACTAAGGATCGGGATTATTTATTTCAGTTCTGTAAGTTCTGATTATTCAGCTGTCTCTTCTACAGGAGCCTCAACAGCAACCTCTTCTGTTACAGCTACAGGAGCCTCATCACCTTCAGCAACAACGGTCACAGGGACCTTTACCTCCACCTCGCGGTGGTAGTGTACAGTTGCCTCGTATGTACCTACGGTCTTGATATCACTCATTGTGATGATCTTGCGGTCAACTTCTATACCCTTCTTTGCGAGCTCATCAGAAACAGTAGCACTTGTTACTGAACCATAGAGTTGACCGGTAGCTGACACCTTTGCCTCGATAGTAAGAGCCACGCCCTCGAGAGCTGCACCCTTCTTCTCTGCCTCAGCCTTAGCTACAGCGAGCTTTGCTGCCTGCTGACGGAGGTTCTCAGCGAGTACCTTCTTTGCTGAAGCGGACGCAATAACAGCCTTTCCTGTAGGGATAAGGTAGTTACGACCATAACCGTTCTTTACATTCACAATATCGTTCTTGTATCCAAGACCGATAATATCTTCTTTAAGTATTAATTCCATTGTGTTACCTCCTTTTAAATTACTTCATCAAATCGGTTACATAAGGAAGCAGTGCTATCTGGCGAGCACGCTTTACAGCCTGTGCCACACGACGCTGATACTTCAAAGATGTACCTGTGATACGGCGAGGCAAAATCTTACCTTGCTCATTCAAGAACTTCTTCAAGAACTCAGGATCCTTATAGTCGATATACTTAATACCGCTCTTCTTGAAACGGCAATACTTCTTCTTCTTTACATCAATAGAAGGAGCTGTCAAATAACGGATTTCTGATACTTCTGCCATGGTTTAAGCCTCCTCTTTTTTAGCAAACTTAGCACGACGCTTCTCTGCATAAGCAGCAGCATACTTGTCAAGTTTAACAGTGATGAAACGGATAACTTTCTCGTCACGACGGAAAGCTGTCTCGAGTTTGTTTACTACTGTTGGCTCAGCCTTGAACTCTACGAGGTTGTAGAAACCTGTTGACTTCTTCTGGATAGGATAAGCCATCTTCTTCAGTCCCCAAGCCTCTTCATTGAGAATCTCAGCACCCTTGTCTGTGAGCACCTTCTTGAACTTAGCGACCGCTTCCTTCATCTGTTCATCAGACAAAACGGGAGTTAAAATGAAAACGGTTTCGTATTGATTCATACTATTAATAAATAAAAATGTTGTTATTGCTCGCGCATCATGCACAAAGCGAATGCAAAGGTACATGTTTTTCACGAGAAACAGACACTGCTGCTTCATATTATGCCCCTCTTTAACTAAATTTTGCTAAAACATTGATTAAAATCAACCTCAACAGCGCTCGTTAACAGGAAAAAGTGTAACTTTGCAGCATGAAAAAGTTGTTCAGAAGTCGCCTGTTCGGAATCCCCATGCTCTATATCGGAGTATTGATCATGGTGGCACATTTCTTCTTTCACATCAATTCCAATCTGCTTCTCGTCATTGCATTATTGCTTGAGGTTGCAGGTGCGGCAATACATTTCTACAAGATTCGCCACTGATTTCCAACCCACATACAGAAACACAAAAAGGGTTCTCGCAATGAGAGCCCTTTCTTGTGTTCCTCTTTAAAACAACCT
>CAJPPF010000170.1 GCA_905372445.1 uncultured Prevotella sp.
ATTATAAATTAAATGATTGTACCTGTTATTATAGCCGTGGTTGCGCTCGTCATTGGAGGTGTTACCGGCTATGTTCTCTTCCGTTATGTGATAAAGGGAGAATATAATAAGATGATCACTGAGGCAGATAAAGAGGCTGAGGTGATTAAGGAAAAGAAACTTCTTGAGGTAAAGGAAAAATTCCTGAATAAGAAATCGGAATTGGAGAAAGAAGTTCAACAGCGTAATCTTAAGATTCAGCAGAATGAGAACCGTCTGAAACAACGTGAGATATCGTTAAACCAGCGTCAGGAAGAGCTCGGTCGTCGCAAGCAGGATGTGGATTTGGCACAGCAGCGCATTGATAACGAGAAGAAACTCCTTCAGGTAAAGCAGCAGGAATTGGATAAAATGCAGATTCTGGAACGTGAGAAACTGGAGGAGTTGTCAGGACTTTCTGCAGACGAGGCAAAGACGCGCCTTGTTGAATCGCTCAAGGACGAGGCAAAGACCGAGGCAGCAAGCTATATCAATGAGATTATGGATGAGGCTAAGCTCAATGCCAACCAGCAGGCAAAGAAGATAGTCATACAGACAATACAACGTGTGGCAACAGAAACGGCTATCGAAAATTCTGTTTCTGTGTTCCATATTGATAACGACGACGTAAAGGGACGCGTTATTGGTCGCGAAGGACGTAATATACGTGCTCTTGAGGCTGCGACGGGAGTTGAAATTGTTGTAGATGATACTCCGGAGGCAATCGTTATTTCTGCTTTCGACCCAATACGTCGTGAGGTTTGCCGTCTTGCCCTTCATCAACTTGTTGCTGACGGACGCATACATCCGGCTCGAATAGAAGAAGTTGTTGCAAAGGTAAAGAAACAGTTGGATAATGAGATAATCGAAACAGGTAAGCGTACAGCCATTGACCTTGGTATTCACGGTTTGCATCCAGAACTTATACGTATTGTCGGTAAGATGAAATACCGTTCGTCTTACGGTCAGAACCTTCTGCAGCATGCTCGTGAGACTGCAAACCTCTGTGCCGTGATGGCATCAGAACTCGGATTGAACCCAAAGAAAGCTAAGCGTGCCGGTTTATTGCATGATATTGGTAAGGTTCCTGATGAGGAGAGCGAACTTCCACACGCAATCTATGGTGCAAAGGTGGCAGAGAAATATAAGGAGAAACCAGATATCTGCAACGCTATCGGTGCTCACCATGATGAAATGGAGATGCAGACCCTGCTTGCTCCAATCGTGCAGGTCTGTGATGCTATCTCCGGTGCCCGCCCTGGTGCTCGTCGTGAGATTGTTGAGGCATACATCAAGCGTTTGAATGATCTCGAAGCCATTGCAATGTCTTATCCTGGCGTTACAAAGACTTATGCCATTCAGGCTGGACGTGAACTCCGCGTAATTGTTGGCGCTGATAAGATGGATGATTTAGAGTCAGAAAAACTGTCAGCAGAGATTGCTACAAAGATTCAGAATGAGATGACTTATCCAGGTCAGGTTAAAATCACAGTAATACGTGAGACCCGTTCTGTAGCTTATGCAAAGTAAATAAAAGAAAACACACACTATTAATAGCTCGAATGAGCCTCGAGAGTTTTTGTTTAACTTTCGGGGCTCGCTTTGCTTGTAAGTTATATCGTTATTCTTCCTATATTCACATGGGACAATAAAAAAGAAGATCATACGTTATATGATTATCATAGCAATCAATCATAAATAAGAAATAGATTCTCCATGATGCAGAAATACCCATCTACCTTGCTCGAAAAAGCTGTCAGTGAACTCGCGAAGTTGCCTGGAGTTGGTCGTAAGACTGCTCTTCGTCTTGCATTGGATTTGCTTCGTCGTTCGGAAGATGAGGTTGATACTTTTTCGTCGTCGATAAGTTCCCTGCGCCATGAGGTGTGCTATTGCAGAGTATGCCATAATATTAGTGACGAAGAGGTTTGCCCTATATGCAGTAATCCTAATCGCGACAATTCCATAGTGTGTGTAGTTGAGAACATTCAGGATGTGATGGCTATAGAGAACACTATGCAATTCAATGGGCTGTACCATGTTCTTGGTGGCATCATATCGCCTATGGATGGCATCGGACCAAGTGATATCGAGATAGATTCACTTGTAGAACGTGTTGCATGCGGTGGTATAAAGGAAGTAATTCTTGCTTTGAGTTCCACGATGGAGGGCGACACCACTAATTTCTTTATATCCCGTAAACTTGAACCGTTCGATGTCGAGTTGTCTATAATAGCACGAGGCATTGCTGTTGGTAACGAAATAGAATATACCGACGAAGTGACGTTGGGACGTTCAATAATAAACCGTACTCCTTTTGGAGACAAATAATCGATGAATATGAATAACAAACAATATAAAATAATCTATTGGGCTACGCTCGCAGGAATTGTGCTTTTCGGAGTAGTTCTCGATTTAGTAGAAGTCGTGGATGGAATATTTGAAGCCTGCGTTATGATGGAATTTTATGTTCAGTATGGAATGATTGTAGCATCTCTGCTTACGGTCTACCTCGCTCTCAAACTTATTAAGAAGAATCCTATATTGCGTATGACATTGATAGAAGCCCCTTTGTTGAGCAATATATTCTTCTACCATTCGTTTATGAATACGTCATTCCTATATCTCGCAATTATCAGCCTGATTGCTTATGTCTTTGTGTATCCGGCAAAGACAATGGAGAACGATAATTCAAAATTGTAAAAAGTGATCAAGAAGTGAAGAAACTTACAGTTGTCATAGTCTCATATAATGTAAAGTATTACTTAGAACAATGTCTCATTGCTCTAAGTTGGGCTTTACGTGATATTGATGCCGAAATCATTGTTGTTGATAATCACTCTCATGATGGTTCGGTAGAATATATTCGCAAACACTTCGGTTCGTCTATAACAATTATAACCAGCAATCATAACCTTGGTTACGCAAAGGCAAATAACATCGCGATTGAAAATTCAGAATCGGAATATGTGCTTCTTTTAAACCCAGATACAATCGTTACGGAAGACTCGATAATTGATTCTCTTATGTTTATGGATTCTCACCCGAAGTCTGGAGGATTAGGCGTAAGAATGCTCAAATCTGATGGAACCGATGCTCTTGAGAGCCGTCGTGGAATACCGACTCCCGTGGTTGCTTTTTATAAAATGTGCGGTTTGTGCAGCCTCTTTCCAAAGAGCGAACGCTTTGGGCGTTACTATATGAGTGGCATATCATGGGATGAGGCTCACGAGATAGAGGTTATCAGTGGTGCTTTCTGTATGCTTCGCAGAAAGGCTCTTGACGAAATTGGACTGCTTGACGAGAACTTTTTTATGTATGGTGAGGACATTGATTTAAGCTATCGTTTGCTTCAGGGAGGATGGGAAAACTGGTATCTTCCTTCGGTTATACTTCACTATAAAGGAGAATCGACACATAAATCGTCGTTTCGTTATGTGCATGTGTTTTATGATGCTATGCTGAAATTTTTCCGTAAGCATTATGGGCATATTTCCTTTTTTCTCTCTCTTCCAATCAAAATTGCAATAATAGCAAAAGCCAGCATGGCATTGGTGTCTATTACATGGAAGTTGTGTCGTGACAGTATTGGTCTCAGGAATCATTCTGATTACAAATATCCCGTCTATGTCTTCATCGGCACGAAGTTCACTTTAGACCAATGTCGTAAGATAGCTAAATATAAAGGTCTTGATGCAGTGTTTCATGAAGGGACAGTCGGAACATTGCCTGAAGGGCATCTTGCAATTGACCTTCCGGTTGACCGCCCGCTGGTAGTGGTATACGATGTTCATGCTTATCCATACTCTCATATATTCGAGAACTTTTCTAAGCGACCACAACCTTTGGTCTCTATTGGCACCTACGATAATAATACAAATAAGATTATCACCCAAACAGAGATAATATTTAATAATACATAGAATCTAAAAAATGAATATAAGTTTACGTGCCCTTGAACCAGACGATCTTGATTTTCTTTATAATATAGAGAATGATATTGAGCATTGGGATATAGGCAATACCACGATGCCTTATTCTCGCGACTTCCTACAACAGTATATCCTTACATCTACAGGCGATATATATAGAGACAAGCAGGTTCGACTTATAATTACTTGCAATGATGATACTGTAGGTGTTGTAGACCTTTCGTCGTTTGATCCTAAGAATCAACGTGCTGAAGTGGGTATCATAGTAAAGAAAGAGTGGCAGAACAAAGATGTTGCGACAGAGGCATTACACCTATTATATAATTATTGCCGTAATGTAATCCATCTGCATAGCCTTTATGCTATCATTCCAGAAGACAACACTGTTTCATTGAAGCTTTTCCAAAAATGTCATTTCGATATTACAGGTAAACTCAAAGACTGGCTATACAATGGCAGAAGCTACAGAAATGCTTTTATATTGCAGAAATTTACGTAAAAAAGCAGATAAAAGCTTTGTCAGTTCAGAAAAATGTTGTACCTTTGCATCCGCAAACAAGAAAACGGTGCGTTAGTTCAGCTGGTTAGAATGCCTGCCTGTCACGCAGGAGGTCACGGGTTCGAGTCCCGTACGC
>CAJPPF010000171.1 GCA_905372445.1 uncultured Prevotella sp.
GGAAAGAAGCAATATGCTGCAATGGCTCCCAGTAAATTGACCACGAAGTTGTCAAAGCATCTATGTCTGGAGTGCTCTACCTGTGCAATGTTCTTCAGTTCATCATTTACAGTCTCAATGATCGCCCTCTTTCTGAGAAGCAGTTTGTCAGAAACGCTCATCAATGCTCCTTTCATATTGCTTTTCAACTTAGTAATAAGCTGTATGCCATCAACAAACAGCCTCTGGAAGAGATTCTGACTGATATATCCCTTGTCGCCTACCAACTTGCCATATATGAACTCCACAAAGGCTTTGTATTCCAATGGTTTTCGGTCATCAACGTCACCAGGAGTAATCATGAAGTTGAGAAGTTCTCCTTTCTCATTGCAAATCAGGTGCAACTTGAAACCGAAGAACCACCCCATGGAGCATTTTCCTCTTTGGGCTATGCCTTTGAAAACCTTATGAATGTGTATTCTTTGGTTTCGGCATACGCGGAGTGGTGTACTGTCAACAAAGCTGATACACGTGCATTTATCCAGAAGGACCTTCTTGATGAACAAAGCCAAGGGAATAGCGACTTCTCTTTCCAATTCTACAAAACGGTTGTATGAGACAACCTGGGGAAACAGATGGCACATATGCTTACACACCTTTTCAAGATAGAAATAGTATTGGCATACAAACGAAGTGTACCCTTTTGAGTACACTTCATGTTATTTATGTCTAACATGGTGTTCTAAATTATTCCATGTCCTCCCAAATCATATTTCCTGACTTTGTCAATTGCGTCTGGCTGCTGACATCGTTCGTCAGACTAATATCACTTGGATTTTGGACTGAGCCTGACAGAATATGATATGTCTTTACCGCGACTAAGTGGAAAGCGGGTTTGATATACTTTTTCATAATCAATTTGATTTAATGTGTTTTCTTCCGTTTACTATGTATATCTGACCCCTTACGGGCTTAGCTGTTCTCTGACCAATTATGTTGTAGAGCATGCCATTGCCGGTGTTTGTACTGATATTGTCAATGTCGCCGATGCCTGTTGTCTCATACTCGCTGAATGGATAAGCCGTCTTGGCATTTGTGGTCTTTGGTAATTTCAGATAAGCCTTGTGAGCGCCGTTGGTGAACGATGCGCCGTTTCCTTTCCTCCAGTAGAAGCCTACAGAGCTCGGGTCGCCATTATTATTCATCGACAGAGCGTAGAAGTATGAGTCGTCGTCAACATCCAATGCTGTCTCCTCGTCAGTACCAAGGAGGCTGTTGTCGATTCTTTTCGTATGTGTTATTTTCTGTATTGACAGTTGCTTCTCGCCTGCAACGCCCTTAATGACAACAGCCTCTCCTGCAGGCACTACACTGCCAGAGGCGTAAGCCTTTGTGAGTGAGAACCGACCGTCAGAGACGAGAGCAATGTAACCCTCACAATCCTCTGGCATTATGAATGCGTCCTTAGAGTTATAATAGGTGGCATATTCAGTAGAACCGATAGTAAGTGGAAGTGTAGTTGCCGGCTCTGTGTACGTCAGGCTATTCAGGTCCCAAGTGCCTTGTGTAGGAGCGAGCTGCCATGTGTAATCAGTATATTTCTTCCACTGGCATTTTATCGTGCCGGACACATTGCCACCGACAACCCACGACTGAGGGAAATACCTGTATGATATCTCTATATCCTTACCGTCTTTTTGGATATTCAGGAATATGCCTGTTCTACGCTTTACTCCTCCTCGGAAATCTTTAATCTCTGCATTTTCGAATGATACCGTCACCTCGCTTCCCTCAGGCACGTCTTCTGCGACGAGTTCCTCAAGGCTTGCGTAGATATATCGTCGAGTGTATGTCGCAGATGCTACGGCACTCATGTCCTTGTCTCCAAAAATAGCCCTTGACATGACGGTTGTTGTTGCAGTGATTCTTATTGTCTTGCTTGCGCCGGTGAAATGATGACTCTCTTTTGTCGGTATCGTTCCGTCTGTCGTGTAGTAAACGGTGGCGCCGGGCTCGTTGTTCGTAATAGTTATATCCGTCGGCGAGGTATATATATCAGAAGGCGTGAGCGAAGGCTTTGCCGTTTTCTTCTCGTGAGCGGATGTCGTAAGGAGAATGTCGTCAATGGGACGCACTGAATTGGCTCCATTATAATGTATACGTATATAAACGTTTTCAAAAGCAGTCAGATCCTGTGTGATTTCTTTCCATTCGCCTATTGCCATTGCAGTGGCAGAGACGGTTTGCACATTTTCCCAGCTATTGCCATCGGCAGAAACCTGTAAATACCAGAAAGAAGCTGTTGTTGTGGTGGCTTTGTTTCTTTTCGAAATAAAGAATGTGATGTTTTGGGGATTTGCAATGGCTGATTTTGTTGTAATATATGATGTGTTTTTATTGTTTGTCCCGTAGCTTCTTCCGCCGTGAGCGATTCCCTCTTCCTCTTGCCTGCCGATGTTTACAAAATCCCATTCAGCGTAATATGTCAGGTCGTTCTCGAAGTCAATTCTCAACTCTTCCGCCGATGCCGCTACAGCATAAAGAATGAGCATGAGCGTAGCAAGCAATAACTTAGGTAATAATCGTTTCATAATACTTTTATTTTATGAATATAATTTACTCTTAAAAATACAGCGCTTTATTAGGTACAATGTCCTTATTCAGTGCAATTCCAATGATAAATATTGATCGTACACTCGTTAATAGTTTATTATGCATGCAGTAATATTATCTGCTACAAAAGTATTAATTATTATTGAATAAACCAACACTATATGGCAATTTTTTGAAAAAATCTTGCTAAAGAGAAAAAGACCACAGGAAACTACCTTTGTCGATTATAGTGGAGGGTTATTTTGAAAAAGGAAACTCTAAGTCTGATTATAAATGTTTTCGAGTAAGATAATTAACAAAAAGGCTATTCTGACCGCAAATACAGCCGATATTCGCCGGCGAGTTGTCGTTTGGTTGACAAAAAAGCTTGTTTTTGATATCATGTGACAGATGCTGATAATCAGACTAATATCAATAGTATCCTAAATATTTTTGTTAAAAAGATGAAGGAAGTTGTTTTCACTAAGGCAAAAAGTCTTATCTTAGTGTTTGCTCAAAACCAAACCTTCCTTCCGTGGCAAAGATAACACTTTTCGCTCAAGTAATCCAACAATTACCCAAAGATTTAATCAAATCTCTGATTAAAAAGCATGGAGGCAGAATCAACCAGCAAGTGCAATATTACAAACATTATTCGTAATATTGCACTTGCTGGTTGATTCTGCCCATTTGCTGGTTGACTCTTTAGAAGTAAAAAAGTACATTAAAAGTTTGTCAGTATCGCAAAAATTATCTACCTTTGCATTCGCAATTTGAGTGAGTAATATTGTCGTCATCCATTTTGCACAAGCCCAGATGGCGGAATCGGTAGACGCGCTGGTCTCAAACACCAGTGGAGCAATCCGTGCCGGTTCGATCCCGGCTCTGGGTACGAAGTAAAAAGCTAAGTGATTTATTGTCAAACACTTAGCTTTTTCATATTTTATGAATGTTCCCAAATTGTTCCCAATCGGCATTTGTTAACCAGCTTCTTCGATACCCATCATCATGTTATAATGCTGTACATGCCCAGTAACTTCAAAAACTTGTTTAAACACTTCTAGATATCTTTCAGCTTGCTCTTGGTCTGGAATTACACTATAATCATCGGGAACACAATGAGAGCCATCATTTACCCAGCATAACAGAGAGCGACATATTTCTTTTTCTTGCAAACTGGGAAATTTTTGCAGAATGTAATCATCATCATATTTCCCCAATACCTTAAAATAAGTCTCATAAACTCTTCGCATTGTATTTTGCAATGTTATAATTGAAATCTTGTCCTTATTCCTTAGCTCATTCCACAAAAGCTCATAAGACCCTTGAATTGGGTTTTCCTGCTCGAAGCATTGAATAGTTGTTCTATTATTATTCTTCCTTAAAATCCAAAACCATGTATCTTTATTCTTACCTGTCCTTCCATCAATAAATGAAACCTCTTTATGAAAATATACATTATGGGTTAATAATATCAACTGAAGGATATTACTTTCTCCTCTTTTTATCTTCTTGATTTCTTCCTTTATTAAGGAACTTACAACAAACAATATTGTACTATCTAGACTGGAAATAGGATCATCTATTACTATTATTCTATCGCTATTAGCTGTCTCTGGCGTTTTTCCTCCCTTAACTAACTGCATAAAATATAGAAATGTAATAAAAGTAATTTCTCCTTCACTTAATGTACTATTAGCAATTTCACCATTTTCTCGTTTTATTTGATAATAATGTTCTTCAACAGGAACTATCGAAAAACTTGTGTATCCATATGCTGATAATGTCTTGTTAATTTCATCAACGGATGCTTGAACGCTTGTAACATTCTTATTACCTTCTTTGATTTCGTCGTTTAGTACAGAATATTGATAGCGCAAGTTATTTAACCCCTTATCAAGATTGGATATACCAGTCTCGCATCCAGACTTTATTCTCATAAAAGAATCGATTAAATCTTTTTCTTCCTTTATTATATAATTCCAGACATCATCTATTAG
>CAJPPF010000172.1 GCA_905372445.1 uncultured Prevotella sp.
CTATGTGGGTAACTACAATTGGAGGTCTTGACTGGCCACATTATTATGCGCAAAACACAACAGCTTCGATAAACAGACAAAAGAAAGAACTGTCCGACTTATTAGACAGACTTCGTGACGCAGGGATTAATACAGTACTGCTACAGACTCGCATACGTGCAACGACAATTTATCCTTCGTCTTATGAACATTGGGACGGATGTTTGTCAGGAAAACCAGGTATAAGTCCTGGATATGATGCTCTGCAGTATGCAATAGACGAATGTCATAGACGTGGTATGGAACTTCATGCATGGGTTGTGACTATTCCTGTTGGAAAGTGGAACAGTAAGGGATGTTCATCTTTGAGAAAGAAATATCCAAAATTAATTCGTAAGATTGGTGATGAAGGATATATGAATCCGGAAGATCCTCAGACAGGAACATACATTGCCCAGATATGTGAAGAAATAACACGCAACTATGACATTGACGGTATACATCTTGATTATATACGTTATCCGGAGGATTGGAAGATAAAAGTGTCAAAGGACCGTGGACGTCAATATATCACAGATATTGTCAGGAAGATAAGCATCAAGGTTAAATCACTGAAGCCGTGGGTGAAGATGAGTTGTTCGCCAATTGGTAAAGCTGACGACCTGCCGAGAAACTGGAGTAGGGGATGGAATGCCTATAGTCGTGTATGTCAGGATGCTCAAGGCTGGTTGCGCGATGGATTGTTGGATCAGCTTTATCCTATGATGTATTTTAAGGATGAAAACTTCTATCCTTTTGCTATTGATTGGAAAGAACGTTCATACGGTAGAATGCTTGTACCAGGACTTGGCATCTATTTCTTAGATCGCAAACAAGGCAACTGGACTCTAAAGGATATCACACGAGAATTGGAAGTATGCCGACAATGGGGTATGGGGCATTGCTATTTTCGTAGTAAGTTCTTTACAGATAATACTCGTGGGATATATGACTTCGCATCAAAAGAGTTTAATGTGGCACCTGCGATTGTGCCTGCAATGACATGGGTGAGTAAAGTTGCGCCTTTGGCACCTAATACGATTAAAACAGATACTCTCACAAGTTCTCTATCATGGGGTGGAGCACAGGATCGTAGCGACGGACCATATCTTACTTATAATATATATGCGAGTGATGAATGTCCGGTTGATGTCACAAAGGCAGAGAACCTTATACTTGTTCGTACAAAGCAAACAAGCATTAAAATTCCACTTGGAGGACGTTATTATGCTATAACCGCTATGGACCGCTATGGTAATGAGAGTGATCCGATCCAAAACTATAGTTTGCCTGTTAATCGCAAAACTATTGCAGGACAGGCAAAAAGCTATCATGGACTGCCAGTGTTCGGATGTGACGGTAGAACTGTTTTTATCGGAAAAACCGCATTAAATCGACGCGACCTCTTGTGTATCCAGACTCTACAAGGTCAGACAGTAAAAGTTGTATTTGCCAGAGAAACGATAGATGTCGGAGATGTAAAGGAAGGGTTCTATAAGATACGTTCCATTGGAAAGAAAAAATCATCCCATTGTATTGGATATACAATGATTGAAAGACGCACATGGAGATAAAAAGTTGATAATTAGTCACTTTTGAATAATTATTTTACCTTAGACGACAAAAAAGTAGAAAGAAATTTTATTATTCCGCTATTTTTGACTATCTTTGCATACACTTTTCGGCTGAACAGTCGAAAAATATTGGTTATGACCTATAGGTAAACCTCTCTAATAGAAATCAAAAAGAATAATATAGAACATGACAAAAGCAGAACTTATTGCACGTATTTCTGAGCAGACGGGTGTTGATAAGGTAACAGCATTGGCTGTAGTTGAGAGTTTCATGGATAATGTTAAGGGCAGCCTTATTAATTCAGAAGAGAATGTGTATCTTCGTGGTTTTGGTAGCTTCATAGTTAAGGAACGTGCGGAAAAGACCGGTCGTAACATATCTAAGAATACTACGATTACTATCCCTGCCCACAATGTACCGCTGTTTAAACCGGCAAAGGAATTTTTGGAGGACATGGCAGCGAAATCAATGAAATAACGAATATAATAACAACAATTAATTTAAAATTTTATAGTTATGCCAAACGGTAAGAAGAAAAAGGGTCACAAGATGGCTACTCATAAGCGTAAAAAGAGACTTCGTAAGAATAGGCATAAGAACAAGTAAGAAATTACTTGGCCTATGGTCTATAAGGCGAGGAGGGTATGTCAAGAAGTTCTTTCTGAACACTTTGACATGCCCTTTTATCTTAAATTCGATCAGGAGTAAGAAGAAATGACAAGTGAAATTGTAATTGATGTACAGCAAGAAGAGATATCTATTGCTCTTCTGGAAGACAAGCGGCTCGTTGAATATCAGAATGAGCCACGCTCGGCTTCCTATGCTGTTGGAAACATCTACATCGCAAAGGTCCATAAGCTAATGCCTGGACTGAACGCATCATTTGTAGATGTTGGACATGAACGAGATGCTTTTCTTCATTATCTGGATCTTGGAAACCAGTTCAACTCCTATGAAAAATACTTGAAGCAGGTACAGAGCGACCGCAAGAAACTTTATCCCTTTGCAAAGGCATCACGTATGCCAGACCTTAAAAAGGATGGTAGTGTTCAAGGTACACTTGCTAAAGACCAGGAGGTCTTGGTGCAGATTGTGAAGGAACCTATCAACACTAAAGGTCCTCGATTGACAAGCGAACTCTCGTTTGCCGGACGTTATCTTGTGCTTGTCCCATTTGGTGACAAGGTCTCTGTATCTACAAAAATTAAAAGTGGCGAAGAGCGTGCCAGATTAAAACAGCTCGTCCACAGCATCAAACCTAAAAACTGTGGTGTAATTGTCAGAACAGTGGCAGAAGGCAAGCGTGTCAATGAACTTGATGGTGAACTGAAAACACTCTTCTCACGTTGGGAACAAGCCATCCAGAAAGTGCAGAAGACCACAAAACGTCCTCAATTAGTGTATGAAGAGGAAGGTCGGTCTATAGCATTGATACGTGATATCTTCAATCCGTCGTTTGAGAATATCTATGTTAACGATGAGGATGTATACAATGAGGTGAAAAGTTATTTGGCACTTATAGCTCCTGAGAAAGCAGGTATTGTGAAGCTATATCAGGGTAAAGTGCCTATCTTCGACAATTTTGACGTTACCCGACAGATTAAGTCAAGCTTCGGCAAGACAGTAAACTACAAACATGGAGCATATCTTGTTATTGAGCATACAGAGGCTCTGCATGTGGTGGACGTAAACAGTGGTAATCGCACCAAAGCCGAGAACGGTCAGGAACAGAATGCACTCGAAGTAAACCTTGGTGCTGCAGATGAACTGGCACGTCAGTTACGACTACGAGACATGGGAGGAATCATTGTAGTCGACTTTATTGACATGAATGTTGCTGAAGACCGTCAGTTGCTTTACGAAAGGATGTGTAAGAACATGCAGTCCGATCGTGCACGCCATAACATCTTACCTCTGAGTAAGTTTGGATTGATGCAGATAACCCGACAGAGAGTACGTCCTGCAATGGACGTCACGGTCGAGGAGACATGTCCGACTTGTTTCGGTAAGGGTAAAATTAAACCAAGTATTCTTTTCACAGACCAGTTGGAGGGAAAGATCGACAGATTAGTGAATAAGATTGGTATCAAGAAATTCCAACTCCATGTTCATCCTTATGTTGCTGCTTATATTAATCAGGGCGTTTTATCATTGAAACGCAAGTGGCAGCTAAAGTATGGATTAGGAGTCAACATTATCGCCTCACAGAAAATGGCATATCTGCAGTATGAGTTTTATGACTCAAAACAACAGTTTATTGACATGAAAGAGGAGATAGAGACAAAGTAAACAAAACGAGGAATCCTTTTTATTAAGGGTTCCTCGTTTTATTGCATGATGGTAGATACATATCGTTCATTATAAAATGCCTTATAGACTAATCCTTGAAATATTCTTTTGCAGAAGTCTTTTTTGTAGAATAATTTCTTATTCTTGTTTTTCAGCAAAATAGGAAGAGTGAAGGTCTCTTATCCGCGATATTATAATTTTGAATATAACACAATGTGCTATATTATGGACGCATAAACACAAAATATTTGGCTTTTTAACGAAAAACAGCAGGATAAGTTTCTAATATCGCTGCTTTTACGTGCGACTTACTATGCTTCTTGAGGCTAAAACCTACGCTTTTATAGTCAACAACCGTAGGTTTTAGAGAAACAGATAGTAATGTTTCTTCTTAAATTTCATCGGAACGCTTGATTTTCAGCAAGATAACTAAATGGGCTAAAAATAGCGTATATGAAATCAATATGTAGTATGCTCGATAATTCTTCAATTATATACCATTATAATATGCCTTTTGTCAATTATTATTATCTTTACATTAGGTATAATTCTTAGTTGTTTTCTCTTGGAAATACGAAAATAAAATATCAATTGTTTGTTTATTCCATATTATTTAATTAACTTTGTTGCTAACTGAAATAAAATGTATGTTATC
>CAJPPF010000173.1 GCA_905372445.1 uncultured Prevotella sp.
TGGCATCTTACCAGCCTTGTTACCTTGCCGTAGCCCGCTACGCCCACGGCAACAAGACTGGTAATCTGCTCAACAATCAGACAAAAGCAGTTAGGAATCTAATGACCGATTTGGGTTAAAAAGCAATGCGACAGAATGACTATACACCGGATATAACACAGTAACTTACATTCCTTATTTATTCAAGCTGTATTTGATTGGCAATGAGAAAGGAGAACTTCTCCAACTTCATGATTACTTCTGGTGACGTAGATGACCGTAAACCACTGGAGGAGCAAGAGGCTTTGGTTCACTACCCGATATAGAGAAGGGCGCCATATAGGTCTGCCCTTTAGAATGAGCTTGGATAGAAGTTGGACGCGGGAGATGCGCTTGATCAAATTGTACAAACTCTTCAAAGTTATACTTCCATGATGTCCCGAAAGCTGCTAACATCACACGTTTATATATAGCTTCGCGCGAGGGAGCATTAAATCCATTACGGTTATGGAACATCATACTATCATCTGTTGGGCGCCATCCTCCATGTAGATATCCTAAAGCTCCTTCGTAAATACCAAGTTTTTCACCAAAGAAATCCTTAGTTTGATAACGTCTGTCGGCTAAAATGTGGTTCCAAGGAGTATTTGTGGCTGAGAAAGAGATATTCTGTGCCCAACCATATTTCTTTTGGAGCTCGCTATATTTGTTAACTTCTGAGAGGGGTATGCTTGCATTGTTTGATTCGTACGCATATTCATCGAGTAGCTTAGCTAAACCGTGCCCTAAGGTTTCGTGACAAAGAACCGAGCGGAAACTTTCACATGTTGCATCGTTATTAATAAGAGGAACATAGGCGATGGCAAAATTACTCATTTCTCCATCAAAGGAAAAGCCAAAGTGGGTGGTTCCTGCATATTGAGGTGTATTGAGAATGACAGCAGTAATTACTTCATGTAGTCGACATCCTGTTTTCATTTCTTCAATATTCTTTATTGCCGCCACGACTTTATCAAAGTTGCCATTAATTTGTGAGGAACCGTTTCCTTGTATCTCACAGTCGAGTGCTGTCTTATAGTTAGAGCTGAATGCGTTATTTTGAGAAACGAGTGTAACTTGCCATACATCGAAGTACTCGCGTAGGGATTTGACGGGTTCTTCTGTGAAAAGATTCTCCATGCCCTGATTCATGATAGCATCGTAACGACCGGAGTTAATTTCAGTGTCGACGAAACCATCTCCCATGATGACAATGGGAAGCCCTGCTCCTTTACTATGTTTTTGCAACTGTTTTACAGTATTGTTGCGCGAAAAGTCCTTAGAAGTTTCAACGGGTAGACCTTCTTGCACAATGTTAAAGAGACCGGAAGTTATATACACCTCATTGTGGTTTTTGGGATTAACAATGCGTATATAAAAAGCAGCACTTCTCTTTTCGTGTGTATCGTTCGGTGTGATGGTGAACTGATATTCACTTTCTTCCAATGCTTCGTTTTCTTCGTTATTCTTGCTTCCTACGTTAGCATCTTTCTTTGGTTTAATCCAAGAAGGGTTAGATGATTGTGAAACGAATAAAAGTTTATAACCACGAACGTTAGAAGAAAATTTTACGCTTAATTCTCCACCTTTAACATCAACATTGAAAACTTGCTGTTCAAAGTTGATCACATTGGTCATTTCCTGTGAAAACTTCAGTTGAGTACTTCCTGTTTTTGAGGTTAATGATAATATGCCGTCACGTACCTTTCCCACATTATTGAAAGACTTCGCAATGATTTTCAGTCGCTGATTACCTGCCGTACCTGTCATAGGAGCAACAGTTGCCCAGTCTACGTTTACACTTGCCTTCCATGATTCAAGACAAGAAAAAACGACTTCTTTTTTACTATTCTTTTCGACTCCTAATTTTAAGGTTTCTTCTGGTGTATGCACCGTGAAAGGAGATAAGTCAGGTTTATTATTTTCTGGAGAGCAAGCAACTAAAACGAATAAGTTGAGCATTGTCAACATCAGACAACTCTTGACTTTCATATTATTTCGAAATTAAAGCCGTTCCTGTCCTGTGCTTTGAAATATCAATTAATATTGTTGCTCAGAACAGCAACGGCTGTTGTTTTGTTGTTTATTCAGAAGGAGCGGTTAAATTCAAACGTTTGATTTCTGTTGTTTGAAGCCCATCCTCACTCATTCCGATTACTACTACATGATACTTTTTCCCAGCATAAATGTTTTGATCTGTGCTTATTCCAGTTTCTGCATTAGAGATGATTTGTTCTCCTGTGCGTAGCAGGTTGGAAGATCCCCAGTCGTAGTTTCTCACTATCCCCATTTTTTCAGCATCGCCCATGCGTCCCATCAAGAGGTTGAAGTCGCTGCCAGCGTAGTTTTTTTCTACGTATTCATCCTCTACGAAAGTTACAAAATACTTCTCTGTATTGGAGGAGGGAACAATTTTTACAGTGGAAACAACCTTGCCTTCTTTTATATTTTGGCTAATAGAAGTCACATTGAAAGTCATATTGCTTGTGGGCTTCCATTGGGGAGTAGTGATCTTCATCTTTATTAATGGAGTAGAAAGTATCACAGGAGTATTAGGATTCTCTTTGTATTGGAATTTGCATCCGTAAGAGTAGAGTATATATGTTTTCCCTGGACTCAGAATGCGAGTTTTCCAGGAGTGGTTACCTTTTTGGCACGCACTTTCCATTTTTATATACCAAGGTACGTAAACAGGAGGAATAACCTTATAAAATTCGAAATCATACTTTGCAATAAAGTCTGCATCAGATTCAAACCTTGCATATTTATCCCATTCCGTCTGAGCTGTTTGATAGGGCATGTTGAGATCAGAAGGTGTAACTTTAAAAGTAGCACCGCGATAGCTGAGTTCTGTTACTTCCAACTTGAAAGGAGACGCTGACGTTGTAACTACAACACTAACCGTTTTTGATTCCAACTGTGGAGACTTTGCTGAAAGACTGAATGTGTACTTTGTATCAAAAGAAAGAAAAAGGTTCTTATTTTCAACAATTTCTACACTTGTCTTTTGAGTTTCTCCTTTAGCAACAGTAGACTTTTCTCCATCAATTTCGGTTGAGAGCTCATAGACATAAGACGTTGCCTTTTGTACTTCAATCCAAGAGAAACTCAATTTGATGGGATTTTCATCTGTCTGTTCATGTTGCACGATTTTAGGGGAAGCCAATATTGGCATCTCTGTTTCTTTGCTGCACGATACAACTCCCATGAGTACAATGCTCATGAGTATCATCCATTTCATTAGATTTTTTTTCATTGTCTTTTAGTTTAGTGAATACTAATTATAGATATAGAATTATAAAATTATAGGTTAAGCGTAACAAAGATTTATTTGCAAAAATAGCGATAAAAAAGTAAATAAACAAGTTTCTACCATTTTTTTCTAACAAGAACTATTAAAATTCCTAAAAATGATATGAGTTGATGTTTCTTGGGGGGCACCTTGTATACCTAAAATTAGTGATGTTTCTATTTATGTATGTGCCGATGGTTTATATTTAATTACCTCAATTTGGAATAAGCACTACATAAAACAACCTACACGCGCCTGCCGTAGAAGAGGTATAATCCCAAAACGGTCAATAGACCGCGGTGCCGTTTTATTATCAAAGAACAAGCATTCCTACTGCTTTCGCCCGCTTGTGTGGCATCTCACCTGCCTTATTACCTTGACGTAGCCCGCTAAGCCCACGGTAACAAGTCTGCTAATCTGCTCAACAATCAAACGAAATCAGTTTGGAATTTAATGATCGTTTTGGGATAATTCATCACGTTCCGAATCCCCCAAAAAACGACAGATGTTGCGACGTGATTACCAAGGTGGAACATGATAAATCACACCCTTCAATATACGCGAATAAATTTAACAAAAAGGCTGTTCTAAGCATACATACAGCCGATATCTGCCGACGTGTTGTCCTTCGTTGGCGAAAAACACTTGTTTTTAGCATTAAACACAAGACGCTGACAATCAATGTAATAGATTTTTTTAATGAATCTAAAAATACGAATCAGTTTCAAGAAGCGCCGATTCTTGGCTCTAAACCCACCGTTTCTTACCGATAAAACCGCTGTTTTCAGCATAAAGAACCACCGATTCTTCGGAGAAAAAGCACACAATGAAGCTTGTTTTTGCTTTGTTCGATTATCGAATGTGTGGTTTTATGTCATGCAGGCTTAGCAAATCATCGCTTTTGATTTTCTATTTCGCTAAAAACTATGATTATGATATTTCTTTACACATGTAGTTTTTTTTTAGCAGAAAGGTATTGAAATAGATTGATCATTATTGGTGTCCGGTAAAACTGTATGAAAGTTCTACAAGCCTTTATTCATTGGCACTACAGGCATGTATGCCAATAGGGGCTTACTTTGTGCCAAAAATAGTAAGCGTTACTAAAAACATTCCTTTTAGTTTTGTGTCTTCCACGAGCTGAGAAAGGG
>CAJPPF010000174.1 GCA_905372445.1 uncultured Prevotella sp.
TCTGTTTTCCTGGTGCTGCACGACACACATAACAAGACAAATGACAGAATAATAAATGCTGTCATAAAACTTATCAGCCTCCTTATGCTCACTACACACATAGTGCAAAAATACTGTTTTTTTTTGTAAACAATGAAAACATTACCGATAAAAAGAACTATTTTTAAAATTTGCACAATGTGCATTCTCGCAATTCCACATTTTTTTGTAATTTTGCCTCGTTAAAAGTTAAAGTTCAAATATTATCATGGCGGCAAAAATTAGAATCAAAGATATTGCAGAGAAGGCAGGTGTTTCCGTAGGTACTGTTGACAGGGTTCTTCATAAGCGTCCAAATGTATCAAAGGACGCACTTATAAAAGTCAATAAAATACTCGAAGAGATAGAGTATAAGCCTAATATGTATGCAAGTGCACTTGCATGTAATAAATCATTCACTTTCGTGCTTTTTATCCCACACCACACTTCCGAGGCTTATTGGCAGGAAATAGAGGAAGGAGCCAATAAAGCCGAAGACATGCGTCGTGACTTCAACATCAATCTAAAGTATGTATATTACAAGCGTTTCGATGACGAAGATTTTGAACGCGGAGCTAATAAGTGCATGAGCTATGCTCCTGATGGTGTCATCATTGTTCCCACCGGACTTGATATTACACGCAAGTTGACCGACCAGCTACATGAAAAACATGTGCCATTTGTACTTCTTGATTCCTACATGCCAGATTTGCGACCTTTGGCATTCTTCGGGCAAGACTCTTTCTGCAGTGGATACTTTGCCGCAAAGATGCTCATGCTGATTGCATCAAACGAAAAGAAAATAATGTTGATGAGGCAGACTCATAAAGGAGTTCTAACCACAAAGCAACAGGCTAATCGCGAAGTTGGATTCCGTCATTATATGATTGACCATTTTCCTAATATTGAGATTGTAGTTCTTGATCTCCCTACAGAGGGAGAAAAGAGAAAATTCCACGAAATATTAGATCAGTTCTTCGAAAAGAACCCAAGCATACATCATTGTATAACACTGAACTCAAAAGCCCATATCATAGGCGAGTATCTCCTTGCAAAGAACCTGCGCGACAAACAGATTATGGGGTATGATATGGTACCAAAGAATGCTGAGTGCCTACGGCAAGGTAGCGCTTCATTCATAATTGCCCAACATGGTTACCAGCAAGGATATTCTTGTGTTGAAGCTCTTTTCAAGGCTGTTGTGTTAAAACAACAGATTGAACCGGTAAATTATATGCCTATTGAATTACTGACAAAGGAAAATTGCGAATTTTATCGTCGTACACAGATGTAATTGAAAGAATGAGTAATAAAAAGAAGCAGCAGGTCTTGCAGAATTAAAGCCAATAGAGATAATACCATATCTGTATTATCCTGTAACCTTAGTAATATTTACAATAATTGCAATACTTACACGTTATCCGGGGAAATACTCTAACAGGCAATTAATCAATAAAAGATATGATGGCAATTGATATCATTACAAGGAATTTTTTCCGACTCATGCGTTCCGGGGCACTGAATGAATATGTAGAGCTGGAACCAATGTCGATATTCAAATGGAATCGACTGACTGAAATTATTATAAGTCAGGATGTTATAACTGTTGCCTCTCGAGGAATAAAAAACTTTCAATATGATACACGATTCAACATGCCTCAGTCGCTACGTGATAAAATTCATTCCTTAGCAGCTGAAAGTGCAAAACAGAATATTCAGCTTAAAATGACTAACTCTCTGTTGGACAAACGTTTAAATAAGATTCATGTTATAGAACGCAACTCTGATAATTATTCAAAAGACACACTCGATTTATTTGATATTATCATAGCCAATTGCCAAGCAATGCTCAACAGAGGTACCTCCACCCGACTGATTATACAGCTGGGTAATTACATTCGCATTAAAGGCACAAATATCGACTATGGCAAAATTGACAAGTGGCTCCTTGAAATGCAGATGAGGCGTGTAGCACAATTAGTGGGCAGCATACTAATAAGCAACTTTTCATTTAAGCAGAATGAAGTACCTTTTGTGAAGAAAATTGATCCTAAGGCTGCACAGGTCATGATGCAGTGTATAATAAAGAGGAAGAACGAAAAGCACAACAGCGGAATAACATATTTTGAATATGCACCTTTAGAGAATGCAAGCATTATTCTTGGACGTCTAAAAACACGACTCGACTCCATTGACGAATAGTGAAAGCACAAGTTATAACAAAAGTCCATTATTAACGCGAGTTAGGGATAAGAATGGTTTTATAAAAGCTACAGGTATCTTATACGGAACTTGACGTATAAGTAAATTAAATTCATCTTCGCGTTTTTCAATGAAATAGAAAACCAAAAGCGATGATTTGCTAAGTCTGCATGGCATAAAACCGCGTCTTCGAAACCCGACAATAGAAGAAAACAGCTGCATTCCGTGCTTTTTCTCTCAAAAAACGGTGGTTCTTTATTATGAAAACAACGGTTTTATCGGCAAGAAGCTGCAGTTTTAGACTCAAGAAACGGCAGTTCTTGAAACTGATTAGTATTGTTGTAAGTACTAAAACAGGATATCACTCTGATTATCAACTTCTTGCATGCAATGCCAAAAACAAGCGTTTTTTGTCATCGAAGGACAACATGCCGGTGAATATCGTCTGTATTTGCGGTCAGAACAGCCTTTTTGTTGATATTATTCATAGCATACTTAAACTAATGCGAAGACGGCTGAAACGCAAATGAGATTTGCGCGTGTCGGCTGTTTCATGTAATTCTTATCCCGAACTGGGATATTATTAGATTTGGAGATTAAGTTTGCAAATCAATCAATCTCTCATTCGTTTTAGTTAAAATAACTAACACAATATAGAGTGAATGATTTTTTTTCGTACCTTTGTAACAATATGAACAGACTGATAATATTGATTTCATCACTTCTATTTGCCATACCGTCTTTTTCTCAAGACAGCTGGCTGTATGAGCAATGCGAAGATACATGCAAACATATCCATGGTATTGACATAAGTCATTATCAAGGAGACATATTCTGGGAAGCCGTTGGAGAAAATCATAAAATGGCATACGTATACATCAAAGCTACCGAGGGAGGAGACAAAATTGACAAGCGTTATGCGGATAATATTCAAATGGCAAAGTCTAATGGATTGAAAGTCGGATCATATCATTTTTTCCGCCCCAAGACACCTGTTCATTTGCAACTGGACAACTTTACGACGCAGTGCCGTCCAGAGGATCAGGATATAATTCCAATGATTGACATTGAGACAAAAGGAGGGTTAAGCAATGATGCCTTTATTGATTCATTAACATCATTTCTTAAACTCGTTGAAGAATACTATCAGCAGAAGCCAATATTATATACAGGAGCAAATTTCTATGATCATTATCTCAGTGGAGGACTGGTTGATGAATATAAAATAATGATTGCACAGTATACAGAACGAGAGCCAGTGTTAATCGACGACAGGGATATTACCATGTGGCAATACACTGCGAAAGGAAGTATCAATGGTGTGAAAGGCAATGTAGACAAAAGCCGTTTCATGGGAAATCATGGACTACGCGAGATACGCTTCAGAAAACAGAAATCAAACACTAATTCCCAATAATACTTATGTTAATACAATGTCCTGAATGTGGCAGAGAAGTAAGTGACAAAGCTCCTGCATGTCCTCACTGTGGTGTTCCTATCGCCGGCAATATTATGGCAAAAGAAACAAACAACTCATATGACAGAAATGGAATAAATGATCCTAAGCAAAAAACAAACAAAGGCTGTGGCATCGGAATGATATTTCTTGTTTCGCTCATACTTGTGTTGATCATTATAGGTGCATTATATTATTTCTATAACCAAAACAAAGTAAACGAGGAACAATACCAATATGAAACAGCATTGCAAAGCGAGAATCCTAATGTTTTGCAATACTATCTGAATACATATCATGAGGCATCGCGTGAACATCGCGATTCGATACAGGTGCGCCTTACAGCACTTAACAACATCAACCGCGAATGGAATGACGCTGTCATAAGTAACACACGTGCTGCTCTCCAGCAATATATCGACAAGTATCCCGGTTCAAAGCACGAGGCGGAGGCAAAAAACAAGATAGACTCGATGGATTGGAGCTCTGCACGCTCTGCTAATACTCCTGAAGCCATTGAGTCATACAAGGAAAGTCATCCAAATGGAAGATACATTGATGAGGCGCTTTCATTGATACGTTCACTCAATGCACGTATCGTTCAGCCTGAAGAACGCCAGATGATCAGCGGGCTCTTCCGTAAGTTTTTTCAGGGAGTAAACACTAAAGATGAAGATCGAATGATAAGTGCAGTAAACACACTCCTCACAACTTTCCTTGGCAAATCAGATGCTACACAAAGCGACGTGATAACAT
>CAJPPF010000175.1 GCA_905372445.1 uncultured Prevotella sp.
GATATATATGCCGTAATTATTTTATTGATAATAACTGTTTTATTATCTGTCTTCAGAGGAATTTTCCCAATTTAATATTTATGGAATCACCAAAGCATATTCATATTTCAGATTATAATTATCCGCTTCCTGATGAGCGTATAGCAAAGTTTCCCTTATCTCAACGTGATAAGTCAAAACTTCTTATATACAATCATGGTGAAGTAGGAGAGGATGTTTTCTCTAATCTGCCTTACTATCTTCCTAAGGGTGCTATGATGGTGTTTAACAATACAAAGGTTATTCAGGCTCGTATGCATTTCCGTAAGGAGACAGGAGCCTTGATTGAAATCTTTATTCTTGAACCTGCCAATCCAGCTGACTACGAACTGATGTTTCAATCAAACAGTCGCTGCTCTTGGTATTGTCTCGTCGGTAACTTAAAGAAATGGAAAGAAGGAACATTACAGCGTGATTTTGATTACAAAGGCAATAAATTTACGCTATGTGCTACACGAGGTAATACACATGGTACGTCGCATGAAATAGAGTTTACATGGGACAATCCAGATATTTCATGGGCTGAAATACTTGATATTGTTGGCGAACTTCCTATTCCACCATATTTGAACCGCGATTCAGAAGAGTCAGACAAGACAACATATCAGACTGTCTATTCTAAGATTAAAGGTTCTGTTGCAGCTCCTACGGCAGGTTTACATTTTACACCGGAGGTATTGAAAGCTATTGATAATGCAGGATTAGATCGTGAGGAAGTAACGCTTCATGTTGGTGCCGGGACATTCAAACCGGTAAAGAGTGACGAGATTAATGGTCATGAAATGCACACGGAGTATATTGCCGTTCGACGCCAGACGCTTGAGAAGCTACTTCGTCACGATACATCGACAATAGCTGTTGGTACTACGAGTGTACGTACTCTTGAAAGTCTGTACTATATGGGACTTAAGTTAGAAAAGACATGCGATATCACTGAAGAACAGTTGCATGTAAGTCAATGGGAACCATACGAGGTAGATGCAAGCATCAGTGCTACGAAGGCAATACAAAATTTAATAGATTATCTTGATCGTAACAATCTTTCTACACTTCATACCAGTACGCAGATAATCATTGCTCCTGGATATGAGTATAAAATTGTTCGAATGCTTATTACAAACTTCCATCAGCCACAGAGTACATTATTGCTTCTTGTCAGCGCATTCCTAAAAGGCGACTGGCATAAAGTTTATGACTATGCTTTAGCTCATGACTTCCGTTTTCTGAGCTATGGCGACTCAAGTCTTTTAATCCCATAAAATTGCATTAGAATGAAAATAGGTGATAAAGTAAGGTTCCTCAGTGAAATAGGAGGTGGTAGAGTATCAGGGTTTCAAGGTCGAGGTATTGTTCTCGTAGAAGATGAGGACGGTTTTGAAATACCTATGTCTGTGACAGACGTCGTTGTCGTTGAAAGCGACGACTATAGTTCCCCAAAGGTTATTTCAAAAGATAATAATAAGATTGAGACTTCTTCTGTGCCTGATGGTCGCTCTGTTAAGCAGAAACTTTCAGAAGGAATGGTTGCTGGCGATACTATTGAAGAAGAGTATGACCCTGCAGATATGGAGGTGACATTTCGTGCTCCCGTGGAAGAACGTAAGGGAGGAAACAAACTATCTGCATATCTGGCATTTGTTCCGATTGATGAGAAAGATTTTACTAACACTCGTTTTGAGTGTTATCTTATCAATGACTCTAATTATTACCTTCATTACACCTATCTTGTTGCTGAGAATCAGAACTGGCAACTTCATATGAGTGGTGAAATAGAGCCAAATACAAAGTGTTTTATTGAGGAAATTGGACGAGAGCTTCTGAATGAAATGGAACATATTGCTATCCAGATGATAGCATACAAAAAGGATAAAGCATTCATTCTCAAACATGTGGTTGATGTTCAGCTGAGAATTGATCCTGTTAAATTCTACAAACTACATTGTTTCAAGGAAAATGATTTCTTTGAGCAACAGGCTCTTCTTTTCACTATTATAGAAAATGATGAGCAACAGAAGCCGTTTGTAATTGATTCGAAGAAACTAAAACAAGAAATGTATCGTAAGATTGAAGATGATAATAAGCCTCCTCAGAAGACGACAAGTAAAGTTTCGCATGATGAGATTTTAGTTGTTGATCTTCATGCTAATGAGATATTTGAAACAACATCAGGCATGACTAATGGCGATATACTTGAATATCAACTAAAGATATTCCGCGATACACTCGCAGAACACTCCAATCATCGTGGGCAAAAGATTATCTTCATCCACGGTAAGGGAGAAGGAGTGTTGCGTAGATCACTTATCAATGAGCTCAACTACAAATACAAACGTTATCACTATCAGGATGCTTCTTTTCAGGAATACGGATATGGTGCAACACAGGTAACAATACGATAAATGAAATAAGATGAAAAATCATGGTTATATAAAGGTGGCAGCAGCCATACCATCAGTTAAAGTTGCTGATATTGATTTTAATGTTGAGCATATAAAAGGACTTATTGACCGTGCTGTTGCTGAAGGTGTGGAAATAATTACTTTCCCTGAACTATGTATAACAGGCTATACGTGTCAGGACCTGTTCTGCAATACTTTCCTGCTTGACAAATCGGATGATGCTTTGCTTGACTTGACACGCCATTGCATGAATTTGCCAATTGTCGTCATTGTAGGTGCTGCCATACGCCAGGATAACCGTCTGTTTAATTCTGCTGTCATCATTGCGGGAGGTACATATTATACTATCAATAAGACGTATCTGCCAAACTATAATGAATTCTATGAGAAGCGCTGGTTCTCAACGGAAGGTGTCAACCATGCACCAACACTTTTTGAACTGCCGTCAGGAATTAAGTTTGGTGTAGAGATATGTGAGGATCTTTGGGCTCCATTACCACCAAGTAGTTATGCCGGAGTATCGGGAGCAGATATTATCTTCAACCTATCAGCATCTGATGAGTTGACAGGTAAAAATCAATATTTACAATCGCTTATATCTCAGCAGAGTGCTCGTATTATGTCAGCTTATGTTTATAGTTCTTGCGGTTTTGGCGAGAGCACTCAGGATGTAGTATATGGAGGAAAAGCTTTTATCTATGAGAACGGCTCTCAATTGGCGAAAAGCGAGCGATTTTCTTTTAATGAACAACTCATTTGTGCTCAAATAGATGCTGAGCGCCTACGTGCAGAGCGAATAAACAACACAACATTTGGACGTACACAAAACACATTGATAGAAAAAGCAATTGTTGTGCCTCTCGACGTAGAGACTGGGGGTAACTTTATACTTGAACGAACATATAATCCTCACCCGTTTATACCTGCAGAAAACGAAATGAAAGAATCATGCGAGGAGATATTCAATATTCAGGTTATGGGACTGGCTAAACGTTTGATTCATACAGGATGTCGTAATGTTGTTATAGGAGTAAGTGGTGGTCTTGATTCTACTCTGGCTTTGCTTGTGTGCGTAAAGGCATTCGATAAGCTGGGATTTGACAGAAAAGGCATTCATGGCATTACTATGCCGGGTTTTGGTACTACCGACCGTACACACGGCAATGCAATAAAGATGATGAGCACCCTTGGCATATCACAACAGGAGATAAGCATATCTGAAACCGTAACGCGTCATTTCAGCGACATTGGTCATGATATAAATAATCATGATGTAACCTATGAAAACTCTCAAGCTCGTTATCGCACAATGCTTCTGATGAATATAGCCAATAAAGTAGATGGCATGGTCATCGGTACCGGCGATCTGTCAGAACTTGCTCTTGGTTGGTGTACATATAATGGTGACCATATGTCCATGTATGCTGTAAATATAGGCATACCGAAGACACTTATAAAGTATCTCGTTGAGTATGTAGCTGATAATGATGTCGATGACGATTCGCGTGCTACACTCCTTGATGTCATTGACACACCAATATCTCCAGAGTTAATTCCTGCCGATAAAGACGGCAACATAACTCAGAAAACAGAAAGTGTCGTAGGTCCTTATGAGCTCCATGACTTTTTCTTGTATCATTTCCTTCGTTTTGGTTTTGCACCATCAAAGATTCTGCTAATGGCTGCCAATACGTTTAATGGTGTCAACGGTCCGGAATATGATATGGCAGTAATAAAGAAATGGCTCATTACTTTCGTGCGTAGATTCTTCAGCCAACAGTTCAAGCGTTCTTGTTTGCCTGATGGTCCTAAAGTAGGAAGTGTAAGCCTGTCCCCGCGAGGTGATTGGCGTATGCCAAGCGATGCAACAGTAAGATTGTGGCTGGATGATTGTGAAAAAAATCTTAAAACCAAAAATAAAGAGTTGGTTTATTGATAAAAATGATAATCTTTTTATTAACTTTGCATTACTCAATGCTATTAAGT
>CAJPPF010000176.1 GCA_905372445.1 uncultured Prevotella sp.
TTGCAACACCAAAACACCCTATATTGCATGACCAATATAGGGTGTTTTGCTTTCGAGTTCCATAGCATTTTATTTTTTATTGGTGTCCGGTAAACAAAAAAGAGCATACCCTCGTAAAAAGGTATGCTCTCAAAATACAACTTGATATGTACTAACGAACGATTATCTTTCGTGTAGTACCATTTGAATACTTAACAATATTGATGCCCTTCTGGATGTTGTTGAGCTTCATGCCGTTTAAGCTATATATGCCAACGATCTTTATTTCTTCCTGTCCGAAATTATCGATTGCGTTTACATTAGGCTTATAGCCCTTCTTGCCAATAGCAAGCAGTGTTGGGTATCCTGAATAGCTTGTGCGGCTGACTGTGAGCGAAGTAATCTTCTTCGTTGCGTCTGTCGGCATGGTGAACTCATAGAGACGGAACTTCAAACGTGTATCGAATGAGCTGCTCTGAATACGTCCCAAGCCATAGACAGCCTCATCGCCGGCAGCAGAATTAGAATACCAGTCGTATGCAATGAATGAAGCAGCATCGCTCTCTGTGCCGTCTTCGTAATTGACTACGACGCTTGTTGTAGAAGCACCGTTTGCGCTGATGAAGAGGAAGTGGAGCTCTTCGCACATTTCCGGATTAGTTACTGTCAGCGTGTTCTCACCACCGTTCTTCATGACGAGTGCATTATCGCTGTCGTAAGGAGGAAGTATGAACTCAAAACCGCTCCGTGTCTTCACCTTGCGATCGTTGCCGGCGATAGCACCCTCTTCCTTGCAACCAGCTGCATACAGAGCACAAGAGGCATCGTCAAGATAACCTGTGACATCATCTATGTTCTTTTCTGCAATGACATCCATGTTCCATCCCGTCACTTCAAGTGCTCCCACTACAGGTATAGCGTCGGCATACTGCTCATAAGCCTCAACTTCAGAGAGTGAAGCGTAATAGTAAGCGTTGAGGTCGCAAACGATAGCAAGATACTTGGTCTTCTTATATTCTGGCAGGATGTACTCAAGCTCTGACACGTCACCGAGGTTGGTGAAACTCTTTATGGTAGTCATTGAATGTAGGTCGTTGCCGACGCAGATCTCAATGGTATTGTTTACATGACCTTCAGTATCGTTTTCGTTCTTGCCTTTGTTATTTTCAGGGATATGAATCTTCACCTTTGACAGGTTCCAGCCCTCTGCTGTTGGCGCCTTAAAGATAGCCCATACGTCGCGCTTGTTAACAGAAGCCTTTTCGATGTTCTCGCAACCATTCTTCTTGGTATCACCGTCGGTGAGAGTCTTAACTGCGTACTCGTCGTATGTTGCCTCGTAAGAGTAGTCACTATTATACTTACGCAGCTTGGCAGTTGCGCCGGCAAGAACGTTAGGCTGTGTTTTAGTGTCAATCGTTACAGCCACATTGCGCTCCTTATAAGCGCCACCGTTATTGACTGTGATTTTCACATTTTCAGTACCAATGACCTTGTTGCCTGTCACAGGAACGGTGAACGTGCAGGCTACCTGATTCTCGGTGATAGTACCTATAGTGGTTTTGCTGCCTGCTGTAGCAGTGCAGGTGAATGACTCTGCGCGCTCATCACCATTAAGAGCATAGGTCACTACGATGTTCTTTGTTTCGCCTGAGGTGAGACGAAGTGCTGCAGGAGCAACCTCAATGGTCATATTGTTGTCGTCCTTTCCATAAACCTCAAACTCCCATATACGCAGGATGCCATTAACATGTGGACGCAGACGTACATAACGTCCCTTGTGAGGAGCGATGTAGTCAGTCTTTATGCTCTCTGCGTCGGTGCCCTCGCGGTCAACAACAGTCACCCAAGTCTTCATATCCTGTGACAGTTCTATTGTGTAACGGTCTATCTGGTCGACACCTGATTCAGGACCGGCGTTACCGTCGTAGATGCGGAACCCGTAAACACGATATGCACTACCGCAATCGAATATCACTTCGTTGTCGGCGCTTACATTACACCATTTAGCTGATGTGGAATTAGGGTTGGTGATACCGTCGATAATATTTGCAGGTACCTCTGTGCTGTTAGTAGAACCGCTGAAGCTTACTACGGTCTTGCCTTTCACTACGTTATGTACTTCATTAGATTCTGTTGCATCAGCGAAGACGTCGAATGCTTCACTTTCAAAGTTTGATGTGCCGACAGTGTTTGCCACGTCTACCTTCAGTAATTTCTTACCTGCTGTGCGTGCAACGACCTTAATCTCGTGGTTGGTGAGGCTTGAGCCTTCTGCGAGTTCAACACCTTCCGGGAGTGTCCACTTATAAGATGTAGGATTACCTTTGGCATTGGCAGTGACTGTGACGGTCTCTCCTACGACACAATAGCTCTTTGGAGATACAGACAAGGTAACGATTGGAGCCTTTGGAGCCGGATAATCGAGTTGCAGTTTCTTTACCTCGCCTTTAGAACCGTCCTTCATTATAGGCATAAGTTCTACGTTGATGTGAGCATCTGTGCCCTTGCGCTCGAAAGCAGGAACGTAGAAACCAAGTCCGCGTGTCTGACCTACGAGCTTACGTGTACCATCAACTGTCTCGGTGTAAACATCGAAATGGTCGAAATGTTCATTCCATGTGTAATTCCATGTTATACGGATGTCGCCCTTCAAATCGCCAAGTTTGCTTGAAGAAACAAAGTCTTTCACCTCAACAGCAGTTGGTGAGTAACTTGCAGGAAGTACAGCCACCTGTCCGAGATTCATGCTTAAATCTGACACAGCATTTGATGCAACGAGGTCAAGAGCAAGCATGTAGATAGTCTTGCCGTTAAGTTCCGACAGGTTGTACTCTGCTATTTTCCAACCGTTTTTCTCTGTTACGGTAGGTTGGATTGTCACATCAGGAGTGGTGCTACTGTTTGTAGAAATCTTAGCCACGAGAGTTATGTTGCTTTCAGTCTTGTAAACCACGCGATAAACACCACCTGCGGTAACAGGAATCTGTGTCTTGTAAAGACGTATAAGATGTGACCCTGCGGTGAGGTTTCCCGCAATCTTGAAGCTTGAGCCTACGTTGTAGGCATTGTCCCAATCGATAGATACGTTGAGTCCATCACGGTTCTCTATCCACCAGCGCCATGTAGGAAGAATGCTCTGCATACCGGAGTGATACCAGTCGGCAGTACCTTTTATCTCGCCTTCTACGAAACGGTGCTTGCCATTGCCCACGCTCATGTTGCTGACGAAAGGCATAGCCGTTATAGCAGAGCGCTCGAGAATACGGCTTGACACACCCTGCCATGTGTATGAACTGTTTGTTTGTTTTATTACAGAAGGGTCGGAATCGTAGTTGACCCACATATCCTCTTCATTGTCGAACACTGTCTTGGCGATAGCATACGCCTTTTCACCATGGTTGGAAGTGTTGCTCTTGAATGCAGCCTTGGCAGGAGTCTCCCAAATACTTACCTCAGGGCAGAACAAATCAAGCGATGTCACATGACCGGTTTTTCCCCATGCTTTGTCCATATTGCCCATCCATCCAGTAGCACCACTGCTTGCGCACTGCACACCAGCGTAGATTTTTGAGAACACTTCATCCGTTGTGCAGTTTAGAGAAGATGCATAACTGCGATAATCATTTACGGCACCGTACTCCAGAAACTGTGATGTGTTCTTGTGAGTCTTAAGCAGTGTGGTGTTTGGAGTCCAGGATGCATTATACCATTGTAGCTCTGCTGTGGTGTTACCATCAGCTGTTGCAGCTGCATAAAAGTCCTTGAAGAACCCTTCCCACTCTGATTCTGAACCGCCACCTGACTCCTCGTTGATGAACCAACCGTCGAAGTTGAAGTATTTACACAGTTCATACAGTTTCTGAGCATATATATACTTTCCGTTCTCAACGGTGAGCATCTGGCGTACCCAAGCCTGAGTGCCACCAAAGGCATACGGTGGGAAGAAGATGTTACCAAGAGATTTCACACCCTGTGCATGCGCCGCGTCAGTAGAAGCTGCAGGAGGTATGTTGATGATACCTTCGCTGGCAGCACCAGCCCAATACACGAGCTTATCCATATACTGCCAATATGTAGGCTGATAACCGAGGAAATTGTTTATCTCACCCTGTGAAGGACACATTGAACAGGTAGGATAAAGAATCGTAGAGTTGCATAATTGTCCCTCGTAGAACTGTTGGCTGTTAGCCTTCATGAGGGTTGGCTCCTTGAAGCGTTTTGCCAATGGAACCTTTGAAACATTGAACACATCATCTGCGTTCTTACCCGGTGTCCAATCCTTGATGTCGTTCGGATGACAACATAAATTAAGCGGCTGTTGCGCAAAGCTATTGCCTGCTGTGAAAGCAAGGACAGTAGCAACGATTAGCTGTTTAAGATTCATAATTGATAATTAGTTATTAGAAAGATTGATTATAAT
>CAJPPF010000177.1 GCA_905372445.1 uncultured Prevotella sp.
TATATTCTTTTTTCCTGTTTTATTTCTTCTTTGTGATAGCGTTGAACAGCAGTTCAAGGTTGAGGCTTGTCTCTGTTTTCCCCGCCCGTGGTGCCATTACTGCATTGCCCTGAAGACTTGGTTCGGCATATATCACATCAGTCATGTCGTCGGGAGTGCGATATTCAAACACATACTTGTCGCAGATATCGGCTACCGAACTGTTAAGTAGAATCTCCGAGTTGTCGAGGATTATCACATGGTCGAGCAGGTTCTCGATGTCGTGTACCTGATGTGTTGATATTATCATCGTGCGGTCGTCAGTCATTGCCGATGCTATAACCTTGCGGAATTGTGCTTTCGACGGAATGTCAAGTCCATTGGTCGGCTCATCCATAATCAGATATTTAGTGTTGGTGGCTATGGCGAAGCTCATGCAGACCTTCTTCTTCTGTCCCATAGAGAGTGCGCTTAGCATGGGGTCGTCTTCCATCTCAAACTCTTTCAAGCACTTCTGCATAACCTCGTCCGAGAAGTTGGGGTAGAACATTGCGTTTGCCTTAACATATTCCGACAGACGCATTGCCGGCATATCGAAGTCTTCGGTCACGATATACATCTCGCGGAGCATTTCCGGCAGTCGGAGTTCTGAGCGCATTCCGTCTATTGCCACAGTGCCGTGCTGAGCGCGAAGCAGTCCGCAGATTAAGTAGAGTAGGGTCGATTTGCCCATTCCGTTCTTGCCGAGCAAGCCATATATGGCGTTGCTCTCAAGATAGAGATTCAGTCCGTTGAATACGTCCTTACCTCTTGTCGAGTAACTGAAAGTCATGTCTTTTACTTCAATCATAATCTATCATTTTAAGGTGTTATTTTCTCTTGCATCAGTGTATTACTTTAATAGTACACCGCAAAAGTAGTTTCTTTCTTTCAAACCACCAAATTTTTTCACACCTTTTTTTGAAAATAGTGCATAATTTCTTTTTCTGTTATGTAAGGGCACGTGGTGGGCATGGTGTTTTTGTACGTTTATGCTGTTGTGTCTGAAATGCTATTCATCCTTGTTTGAATCTGTTGAACCTAAAACTGTCAGTACGTTTTTTTATGCTCTGATACAGGAAACATTGCTATAATGATTCGCTTTGAATTATTTTTCTTATATTTGCAGAATAATTAATTACCTTTATTATGACTAAGAATCTTATCACTGTTATTATAGGCATGATACTTCTCGGCGGTTGTCAGAAGGTCGACCTGAGCGAGTATCTGCCGGAGAAAGAGAGCGGATATGCCGTGACATTCAAACTGAGCGACTATTCCATTACTGATTTTGATGATTCGAAAAAGACAGTGGTTGAGTCGAAGGGCACCAGAAAAGCCATGCGCCCGGCACGCGAACTGGGTAGCGTGATAAACATTGCTGTGTTCAAAGACGGTGTGAAGATAAAGACCATGAATCAGAAAAGCACCGACAGCAGTTTCGGCACGGTGAAGATGCTCCTGCCAGAAGGCAGTTATCGCATCGTGGCGCTTATCCATAGTTGTACGGGCAATGCCACTATAACATCAGCGGAGAAAATTTCCTTTCCAAATAATAAGTTGACCGACACGTTCAGTTGCTCGAAGAATATCACTGTAAGCGGCAATGCCGACATAGACCTGGTGCTAAACCGCTGCGTGGCAAAGTTCAGGATGACGATAACCGACAATATTCCTTCCGATGTGGCAGCACTTCAGTTCTATTATACCGGTGGCAGTTCGACGTTGAATGCCGTCAGCGGCTTTGGTAGTGTCAAAAGCCGTCAGACAGAGAAACGTGAGGTAAAGAACCATTCTGATGGTCAGACGTTCGAAGTATATACCTTCCCACATGCTCAGGAGGGTGTGCTCGACATGACTGTGACGGCACTTGACGCCATGGGTGGAGCATATGCGGTGAAGACGCTCGCTAAGGTTCCTGTGGAGATGCAGAAAGTGACCAATTGCCGCATTCCGTTCTTTGGCAATAATGCAACGTCGCATGACGCATCGTTTTCCATCAGTGGCGACGATGCGTGGAAGGGAGAAATAGAGTATCAATAATAACCCCAAACATATATAAAATCCCTTTTACAACAGTAGAATAAAAACGGGTGGTATATACTTTTATAGAAGAAATCGGTCAAGAGACTGCAGTGCGTTTTTATTATCAACGACCAAAATGAGCCGATGACCGATCTTGAGGGTTAGATGCTGTCGTTATGAATCGCATGACTATCAAACAGTGAATCTTCTGCAATCTGTTGGTCGTCGTTATCGAAATTTATTTCTATCTTCTTGTCGTGTGTATTAAAATAATCCGCCACCTTTATTGTGGAATAACTCAGGGCAATGACTGATATTGCCAGTGCCGTTATCCATGTTATTATCAATATCACGATCGATGCGGACGACATGTTCTTCTCATTGTTTCGTAAGGCGCGTATTATTGCGTATATAGGCAGTCCGACAACCAACAGTCCTGCCACAAGTCCTATCCAGAGCGCTGAACTGCAGCTGTTGATTGCTCCTGGCAGCAAGCATGAGACGGGTAAGACGCTGAATAGCGTCGTAGAGACGCCGACTGCTACCGACAGCATTGCCAGCAGAAACGTGATGATGGCTATCAAAATGGCAACAAGAGGAAACAGTGTTATTACCATTAGTGCTCCGAAGATAATCTTCAGACAGCCCGAACCGTTATTGCTGACAACAGGTTGCTGTGGATTTTTCTCTTCCATGTCGCTTACAATCTGTTCCTTAAGTGTCTCTGGCGTCACTTCCTGCCCTTTCATTCGTATCTTGTCTTCAGGTGTCTTTGCCTCGGGGACAATCATCCAGAGAATAAAATACATTATAGGTATAAAACTATTCAGAAGGTTTATTGACCACCAATGGTAGAATGATGAATTGAATATAAGCGTCAGGATTATCACGCCGAGACGCCACACAACCGGGTCGCCCCCGAAATACTCCGCACAGCCGGCACAGACACCGCCGATGACCTTGTTCTTTCCGCAGCGATAGAACTTGCGATTACTAATACGGCTCTTCACATTGTTATATGCCTTGTCAGCTTTCTTTCCTGCCTCGTTGGCAAACTCATTGAATCGTTGCTGAAAATCATTATCATTCTGACCGTCTTCTTCAGCCGACGCGTCATTGTTCTCCCTCTGTTCCGCCTCATTCGCTGACTCGTCATGGCTCGTCGCCTCGTCTGCGATGTCAGCAGGATTGCCGATTTTCTCGATAATTTCCTTTACCATCTCAATGGTCACTGCCTCGTTGCCATTATGCTTTTTATTCCACAGTAGTTCAGCAACGCGATGCTCTATGTCGTCGGCAATGTCCTCGTCACCTTCCTGACTGAAGTATCTCTTCATTGAGTCGAGATAATGCTCTAATAGCTGATAAGCGTCTTCGTCGATTGAATAAATTGTTCCGCAGATGTTGATTGATATATTCTTTTTCATATCTGTTGTTGTTTTTCTTTGTTTCTCTGATTGTTTTCTCGGTTGTCGTGGATGTTGCGAAGTGCTCTTTACGACAGTATATCTTGAGGGTTATTGATTCTGTAAGATACTTACTGTGCGTGACAGTTCGTTCCAGTTTCTGTCCATCTGGTCGAGTGCTTCGCGTCCTTCCTGTGTCAGTGAGTAGTATTTCCTTGGCGGACCTTGTATGCTTTCCTGCCATTCGTAGAGCAGCAGACCGTCTTTTTTCAGGCGGTTGAGTAAGGGATAGAGCGTTCCCTCCACAACAATCATCTCGGCATCGCGCAACTTGCCGATGATGTCGTTGGCATAGGAAGGTCCTTTCCTCAGCAGAAGGAGAATACAGTATTCAAGCATTCCCTTCCGCATCTGTGATTTTGTATTGTCTATTGCCATATACCTTAATATATAATAGGTGGGGTTAATAAAAAATGTCAGCTTCGACTTTCACGCTGCAAATATACAAACTCTAAGGTACTATGCAATGCAAAGTACTAATAATTTAACAAGAATTAACTGTAACAGACCTCGTTATGTCTTTCAACAAATGTAGTTTTCGGTTACGAGAAGCCTTTTTCTTGTCTTCATGAAACGTCGACTAAATGCTGTTCTGTATGGGTTTTTGAAGAATGTCGGGTAACGACATTCACTGAAACAGCACACGGCTATGCAAGTTCAGGATAGGAATGATCTTGCCAAGGCTACAGACATCTTATCCCAAACGTGGTGTATAGTAAATTATTAGTGTCCGGTAAAAACTGATTGAAAGCTCTGCAAGCCTTTATGTATCGGCACTACAGGCACGTATAGCCATTAAGGCTTACTTTTTGTTTCAAATAGTAAGCGTTACTGAAAACATTCCTTTTAGTTTTGTGTCTT
>CAJPPF010000178.1 GCA_905372445.1 uncultured Prevotella sp.
CCTCTGCTTGTAAGGCAGATGCTCTAAACCAGCTGAGCTAAACGCCCTTACTTTTCATAAGCGGGTGCAAAGGTACGGAGTTTTTTTTATTCCACCAAACATTTCATAGCCTTTTTTCAAAAAATCTTCGAAAGAAGCACCAAACGCATATTTTACAATAAAACCAAACCAATTATACCTAAATCTGGCGATAGACGTAGGGATGTGATTAATCACGTTCCGTCCTGACAATCTGCTCCACAATCAGACGAAATGAGTTAGGAAATTATTGACCGCTTGGGGGTTAATACTTCTTTTCCGCAAAACGCTTTACCTGCTCTGCAATGAGTTGCTTGTCATCGAAGTAGTCAATGCGCATAGCATGGCGCACCTCTTCTATTGTCTTCATGCCGACCTTGCGTGCAGCTTCCGTGCCACGACGGAGAATATCATACACGCCCTCAATGTCTTTCTCATATTTCGCACGACGCTGGCGCATCGGTTCGAGGCGGTCGTTGAGAACGTTGAACAGGAATTTCTTACAAGTGCCGTCACCAAGACCGCCACGGGTATAGTGGTCCTTCATTTCCTGAAGGTTTTTATACTCAGGGAGGAACTTCTCGAAGTCGCTGTCCTCACAGAAAGCGTCAAGGTAGATGAACACGCAGTTGCCTTCAAGATGTCCAGGAGATTCTATAGTAAGGTGCTTCGGATCGGTGAACATGGAGTTTACCTTCTTCTTCAGCTCCTTTTCTGATTCGGAAATATAAATACAGTTATCCAGCGACTTCGACATCTTCGCCTTGCCATCAATGCCCGGAAGGCGCATACATACACAGTTTTCAGGTAACAGAACCTGACACTCATTGAGTGTCTCACCATACATATTATTGAAGCGACGTACTATCTCGTTGGTCAACTCTATCATAGGCTTCTGGTCTTCTCCTGCCGGAACGGTAGTGCCGTGGAAGAGTGTTATGTCAGCAGCCTGCGAGATTGGATAACAGAAAAAACCCGCAGGGATGCTCTCGCCGCTGAAACCGCGCATTTCTATCTCTGTCTTCACGGTCGGATTGCGCTGAACACGTGCTACAGAAACGAGATTCATATAATAGAAAGCGAGTTCTGTAAGTTCAGGGACAGCACTCTGTATGAAGATGTTTACCTTATCAGGGTCGAGACCGGCAGCGAGATAGTCGAGTGCTACCTCAATGACATTCTGACGAATTTTTTCCGGATTATCTGCATTATCCGTGAGCGCCTGTGCATCAGCAATCATTATGAATATCTTGTCGTACTCACCTGTATTCTGCAATTCAACGCGACGACGCAGCGAACCCACATAATGTCCGATATGTAACTTGCCTGTAGGACGATCGCCTGTAAGTATTACTTTTTCCATTTCCATGTTTTTTCTTATTTGCAAAGGTACTATATTTTAATTAAATATGCAAGAAAAGACATGTCTTTTCAGTTTTTGCAAGCAATATGTACAGCAGAACAAAATTACTTATCGACCATAACAATTTGCCACAAATGAAATGCTCAATAATCCCAAACATATATAAACCACTTTTACACTTGTAGAATAAAAACGGGTGGTCTATACTATTTATAGAGGAAATCGGTCAATAGACCGCAGTTCCGTTTTATTATAAAAGGACAAGAGCTTTCCTACTGCTTTTGCCCACTTGCGCAGCGTCAGCCGAAGGGGCGTGATTTATCACGTTCCGCCTGGGCGTTGGGGTCCTATCGCGTGTCATTTGCGTAATTACCCGTTTTCCCGTGTGGAGGCGAAACGTGACAAATCACACCCCTACGCCTGACGGATTGTCCATTTCACCTTATATATTATATAGGTTTGCGGGTATCGGGGGCGCGATACGTTGTTGCGTGTCGCGCCCCCGATGAAAAGAGAGATTATTTTACGATTACCTTCTTTCCGCCGACTATATACACGCCTGCGGGCAACTGGCTACGTGCGTTGTCGTCGAGGCGGTCAGCCACACGGCGACCCTGCAGGTCATACACCGCGCCATGCTTAATGCCTGTCGCATCATTAGTCAAGTCGTCAATGCCGGTGGTCTCGCCGTCGAGGATGACGGAGAGCTGCTTGGCGCCACTGCCGTCGCCACGGACGATATAGGCATGGTAAGCGGGAATCGTGGCAGCTGTGTTCGCCGTCGTCACCTTATGGAACTTGCCGTCGTCCTGCAGGATGTAGGCGTTAGTGGCAGCGGCAGCGGCATTGTCTATGCCGGTGACAGTGCCAACTAAGCTGTACTTATCGGCGGAGGTCGTCAAGGTGGCGGCATTGAAGGCTTTCACCTGTATGTTCTGACCGACAAACTTCAGCGTGCCGTTATACGCGATCAGGTACGGTTTGTATGCCTCAAGCTTGTCGTTGACTTTCTCGAAACTTACTGCGCCGACGTTGCCTTGCGTGTCGGAGAGGCGGTAGGCGCTGAAACCATGTGCTGGCAGATTGTAGGGCAGGCAAAAGGTCCCCTTACCTGCGGTGAAGATGCGCTCATAGGTCGTCTTCGTGGCGGTGAAGTCGATGCCGATAGGCAGCGGCTTGTCGTCGGCGAGGCGGAAGTCGTCGCATGCCCAGCGCTTGTTCGATGCGTCGTAGTATACGTAGTTCGTATTGCTCTTGTCGGCTACGTTGTAGAGGTCGAGCATGTCGCCCAACTGCTGTGCCCAGTAGCAAGCATCAGTGCGGTCGCCTTGCAACTTCTTCGCCACATAGCCGCTCGCGATCTGCTCCTCAGTTACCGGCTTACCCTGTGACTCGCCACAAGGGCTGAGGTAGTAGCAGTTCTTGAGATTGGCGCCCTTGGCGAAGGTGTAGCCGCCGCCCTCGGCGTTGTTCTCACCGGCGTAGAGGCAGTTGGTAAGGGTGCAGATGCCTTCTTGAGTACCTACAAAGCCTGCCATTTCTTTCTTGCTGGTGTCGGTCATGCCATTGATGCTACCCTTCACGAGGCAGTCGGTGATGGTAACATTGGCTTCTGAGTCAATCAATAGAACCATGCCTGCCGAACCGCATGGTTGCGCATTCCTATTATTCGTGATTGCCACATCGGTGGAGCAGCCAGAAATGGTGTTTGTGCCTGACATAGCGCCAATCAATCCTGACAAAAGGGCTTGTCCGGATGTGATCTTCCCTTTTACATGTAGGTTCTTGATGGTGGCATTACCCACAAATACGAATGGGGACAAAAAGAATTGACCACCTTCCCAATTGATAGAGAGCGTATGTCCCTGTCCGTAGAAGGTGGCGGAGTAAGGATGATCCGTGTCACCCACCATCTCAACGGTCTCCTCAAGGTCGATGTCCTGCGTCATCTTGGCATTGAGGTAGGTTTCTCCGTTGTTCACGCGGTCGCAGAATATTTTCCAGTCGTCTTTCGACGCGATCGTAAATGGCTCGTTTCCATTGCCCGAGCCACCTTGCGCCCCTGCCGGCATGGTCAGCACGAGGGCGAAGATAAAGAGGCAGAGCCTCTGAATAATGTTTTTGTTTTTCATTGTTAAATTAAAATTGAAATAAAAAATTAAATTATTGCGTTTTGAAATTACAATATCAATATGGGCGAACCGTTTCGCCTGTAGCCGAAGTGGTGTGATTCATCACGTTCCGCCTGTCGTGGCGTCAGCCGTTGGCGTCGTGTCCATTGTGGGGCGTGGGGCGTGATTGCCCGTTTTCCGTATGGATGCTTAAGCGTGATAAATCACGCCCCTACGCTTGACGGGTTGTCCGTTTTTACCTTATATATTATATATGGTTGCAAATTATCGGGGACGCGCCTGTTTTTCAGGCGAGGCGGAACATGATAAATCACGTCACAGTTTTCCGAAAGACCTCCTTGTATATTTCTGTCTGTTCACGATTACGCCGTACGAGAAGATTGATCGTATCTTTTGAAAGGGAATCCAAAAGATGTTTGTGAGCCAACCCGTCAAACGGTTCTTCAAACGGACGGAGATAAGACAGTGTTTCCTTTCGCATGGATATTTCGGTAAACTTCTCATCCATATCGACTGAAAAGCCGATGGTTATTTCTCCGGTTTTATTTCTTACGATATATACCCAACAGTTTTTTTTCATCATTGTTGTTTGTTGATTTTGCTGCAAAGGTATCATACGAATACCAACAGGATGTATCATATTTGTAAAAAGTTGTATCATATTTGTAATTTTCAAAGAAAAAGTAAATATTCCGACTCTAAAGAAGTCCTTTTTCTAAAGACTGCAGGGGCATGATTTATCAC
>CAJPPF010000179.1 GCA_905372445.1 uncultured Prevotella sp.
GTATTGATGCTCATGAGCATAGTTGGACTGGTTGCCTCCGGCGAAGCTACAAAGACCGTTGAAGACAATTCCGTTCTAGTTCTCAACCTTAATGGAGTTGTTGAGGAACAGCAAACATCAAGTCTGCTAAGCATGATAAGTGGTGGGCAGGTAGGTCAGATGGGACTTAACGAAATACTGTCTGCCATAAAAAAAGCAAAAGACAACGACAAGATAAAAGGTATATATATAGAGGCAGGTGCTTTTCAGGCAGGATATTCAACCGCTCTTGAGATTCGCCGTGCCCTACTCGATTTCAAGAAATCCAAGAAATTTATCGTAGCATACGGCGATGAATATATGCAAGGTGCCTACTACATTGCAAGTGTTGCGGACAAAATGTACATGAATCCAAGTGGATCTGTTGACATACATGGACTGGGTTCACAGTTGATGTTCGTAAAAGATCTATATGCAAAGTTCGGAATTAAGTATCAGATTATAAAGGTGGGCAAATACAAGAGCGCTACAGAGATTTATTCCGAAGAGCGAATGAGCGATGAAAACAGAGAGCAGGTAACTGCTTTCATCACAGGTCTTTGGAATAATATGACAAAATCTATTGGCGAGAGTCGTAAAATCAACGTTGACTCTTTGAATGTATATGCAGACAACCTTACTATAATGATGTCACCTGAAGAAGTCTTAAAGGCAAAACTCGTTGATGGTCTACTATATACCGATCAGGTAAAAACAGAAGTAAAGAAACTCCTGAAGATTGACGAAGACAAGTCTATATCACAACTTTCTATCTCTGATATGCAAAACGTTCGCGATGCAAAACGCGAAGGAGAAAAGATTGCAGTGTACTACGCATTTGGAGACATTGTAGACACTCCACTTACAGGTATTGCTGATATGGGAAATAGAATGATTGTCGGTTCGGACATGAGTAAGGATCTTGAGGAACTTATGAATGACGACGATGTAAAGGCTGTTGTTCTGCGCGTCAATTCTCCCGGAGGTTCTGCATATGCATCTGAACAAATATGGCATGCAGTCACCAACCTCAAGGCAAAGAAGCCTGTAGTTGTTTCAATGGGCGACTACGCAGCTTCTGGTGGTTATTATATAAGTTGTAATGCCAACTGGATTGTAGCAGAACCAACCACACTGACGGGGTCAATCGGTATCTTCGGTGTCATCCCTGAAGCAAGCGAACTTATGCGCAAAAAGCTTGGGCTACACTTTGACGAGGTGAAGACAAATAAACATACTACGATGATGGCAAGCGTCTTTGGCATGTTGTCACGTCCTTTCGATGCAGAGGAGATGGCTATGATGCAGAATTACATCAACCGTGGCTATTCTCTGTTCCGTAAGCGTGTGGCTGATGGTCGTAAGCAGAGTATTGACCAGATCGAAAAAGTTGCACAAGGACATGTGTGGCTTGGACAGGATGCTCTCAGAATAAAACTTGTTGACCAGCTTGGCAACCTCGATGATGCGATTGCGAAGGCTGCAAAACTGGCAAAAACTGATAAATATTACACGGAGGAATACCCTGAACAGAAGGACCTGATGGAGCAATTACTGTCTGCGGCATCAGAAGCAAAAGGAAACTACCTTGACGAGCAGCTACGCCTGTTACTTGGTGATTGGTATATGCCATTTATTTCAATGAAGGCTGCCACAAGACAGTCGCCAATACAAGCATCTATGCCTTTCGTCATAAATATTAAGTAACTTGAACGGAACTATACTCCATAATGGAAGGTGATTTCATAAAGATAAACGAATGGTTGCTCCCACTGAGCTGGTTATACGGCTTGGGGGTAAAGATACGTAACTGGTGCTTTGACACTGACATACTAAAGCAACATTCGTTTACTATCCCAGTCATTTCGGTGGGCAACATCACTGTTGGCGGATGTGGAAAGACACCTCATGTGGAGTATCTCATACAGTTACTTAACCCAAACAGTAAGGTTGCAGTATTATCACGTGGATACAAACGTAAAAGCAAAGGCTACATACTTGCATCTTCCGACACTAAAATGCCACAGATTGGTGATGAGCCATACCAGATGAAAAATAAATTCCCTGATGTACATATTGCAGTAGATGCAGACAGGGTGCATGGCATCAAGCGAATACTGAAAGATGAAAGTACGAATGACACAGACGTGATACTGCTCGATGATGCATACCAACATCGTTATGTGAAACCAGGATTAAACATATTGCTCGTAGACTATCACCGTTTGATAATATATGACAGAATGCTTCCTGCAGGCAGACTACGTGAGCATCATGACGCGAAGGAACGTGCAGATATTGTCATTGTAACGAAATGTCCTGAGTATTTAAAGCCTATGGATTATCGTGTAATAACAAAGGCATTAGAGTTACGACCTTACCAGCAACTTTACTTCACAGGTATCAGCTATGATGAGCTACAGGCTTTCAAAAACGGCAGCTGCAGGCGACGTCTCATATCGATATCACCTGATGAGAACATATTACTAATATCAGGCATTGCATCGCCGGAACAGCTCATTGCAGACATTTCTACCGTATGTAAGAATGTCACAACTCTTATATATTCAGATCATCATACATTCAGCAGAAATGACATAGAGACAATTAATCGCACATTCGCAGAGATAAAAGGTTCAAAGATAATTATAACCACAGAGAAAGACGCTGTGCGATTAAGAAGCGTAGAAGGGTTGAGCAAAGAGGTCATAGAATGTCTTTTCGTGCTCCCTATACATATAAAGTTCCTATTAAATCAGCAGGATGACTTTAACGAACGGATATTTAACTACGTTACGAAAAACTCTAAGAATAGAGCACTTGCAAGGAACAGCAAGAAATAGAAACAATACAAACATCATGAATATTTCCGAACTTGGTGAGTTTGGTCTAATTGACCGACTGACAAAAAACCTCCCACCACTCCATCCAACGTCTGTAAAAGGTGTTGGAGACGATTGTGCCGTTATGCACTATCCTGACTCTGAGATACTCGTTACATCTGATATGCTCATGGAAGGAGTACACTTCGATTTGACATATATTGACCTGCAGCACCTTGGATACAAGTCGGCAATGGTCAATATGTCTGATATTTTTGCAATGGGAGGCATACCACGACAGATATTAGTGAACATAGCATTGAGTAAAAGATTCATTGTTGAAGACCTTGAAGAATTTTACTCAGGCTTGCGTATGGCATGCGAGAAATGGGGAGTCGACATCGTTGGTGGAGATACAACATCAAGCTACACAGGACTGGCAATTTCTATAACATGTATTGGCGAAGCTAAAAAGGAAGATATCATATATCGTTCAGGAGCAAAGGACACTGATCTCATTTGTGTAACTGGTGACCTTGGTGCCGCCTATATGGGATTGCAATTGCTGGAACGAGAGAAAACGGTCTATTATCAGCAAGTCGACGAAGCAAGAAAAAAGAATGACGAAAAGGCTCTACAGGAACTCACTGACTTTCAACCGGATTTTGCCGGTAAGGAATACCTTATTCAACGCCAACTGCAAACAGAGGCTCGCGGAGATATCATCCTTAAGTTACGTGAAGCCGGGATACGTCCAACATCAATGATTGATATCTCTGACGGACTGTCTTCGGAAATACACCACATCTGTAAGCAAAGTAATTGTGGCGCAAGAATATACGAGCAGAATATTCCCATAGACTATCAGACTGCAATAATGGCAGAAGAATTGAATATGAATGTCACAACATGTGCTCTTAATGGAGGTGAAGACTATGAATTGCTGTTTACTATTCCTATAGGCGATCATGAGAAAGTGAAGGATATAGAAGGCGTAAAGCTCATTGGCCATATAACAAAGCCTGAACTCGGATTAATGCTCGTCTCTCGCGACGGTAAAGAGTTTGAACTATTGGCACAGGGTTGGAATCCAATGACAGAAAAGTAATATCTGTAAAATTTTCTCTAAAGAATTTCTTTGCTTCTACAGGTAAACAGCATGAATCGTGGGGGCGCGATTTATCACGCTCAGTCCAATGTGTTGGTCTTATTTCGTAGCTCTGGAGCGATTATTTGTTTTAACGTAAGGAGGCGGAACGTGATAAATCACGCCCCTACACCGTCCGGCAAATACCGGCCCCTTCTCAGTTCGTGGAAGAAACATAACAAAAAGGAATGTTTTTAGTAACGCTCTCTATTTGAAACAAAAAGTAAGCCCCTATTGGCATACATGCCTGTAGTC
>CAJPPF010000180.1 GCA_905372445.1 uncultured Prevotella sp.
CATTTATTATTCATGAAAAAAATTACATTGTTTGCATCCTTGGCGTTGGCGGTCTGTCTTAATGTCAATGCCCAGCGTACGCCGACACATCCGTTAGACATTCAGGATGCTCGTTTTGACGATTTACCTGAATATCTCGAATCATGGTTAGGGGGCACGATGGATCGTCCTAAAGGAGTAAGCGAAATTGACGATCAGTTTTACATCTCTCGTGTCCGCCCATTAGACCGTATTAAAGATGGGGACTATCAGATACATTCCAATGTCAAGCGTGACCGCAAGATGTGTATCTGGGTGCCGCTTGATGATCCAACCTCTACATGGAAATCTCTTCCACGTTACTGCTTTGAGGGTGACAACTTCAGTCTGTGGTCATACATCGATATTCACGGAAACTGGACGTCTCCTTGGATCCGCTCTACAGCAGGTCTGACCGACGTAGCACACAAGAATGGTGTTACCGTGGGTTGTGTGATGTCTATTCCTTGGGCTGATTATGTAGTGCCTTCATCATGGGCTTATAATAAATATGCCAAGATTTTCTATAAGCTCACTATTAAGGAAGGTAGTACTTACAAATATGCCGCTCCATTAGTGAAGATGATGAAATACTATGGTGTTAACGGTATTGGCGTAAACTCGGAATTCCGTACGAGTAGTACTGCTATGTCAAATTTGGCAGAGTTCTTTGCTGTCTGCCATAAGGAGGCTAAGAAGATCGGCTGGAAGTTTGAGGTACACTGGTATGACGGAACTGCCGATGATGGTCAGATCCGTTTTGATAATGGTCTTGGGTCACACAACTCCAAAATATTTGGTAACAAGGACAATGTGTCTGTTGACATGATGTTTGCCAACTATAACTGGAAGGACTTGCAGTTGGAGAAGACAGAGAAGACTGCAAAGACGTTGGAAAGAAACAGTTTCGACTATTATGCAGGCTTCGACATCCAGGGGCGTGGTTTGAGAAACGATCATTGGGGAGAACTTCTTAACCGTAACGTCTCAATAGGTTTCTGGGGAGCTCATTCACAGAGTCTGATCCATCAGAGTGCGACCGATGATGGTACATCAGACATTGCTATCCAGAAAGCTTACTTGCAGAAGCAGGAGCTTATGTTCAGTGGTGGTAACCATAATCCGGGCTTGCTTCCAAGCATCAACACTGACTGTAATCTTGCAAATGCCAGCCTGAAGAGCTTCCATGGGCTTGCAGCGTTCCTTACAGCTAAGTCTACCATCCAGCAGATTCCATTCGTGTCACGTTTTAACCTTGGCAACGGATTGAAGTTCTATAAGGATGGTAAGGTGGCATTCGACCACAAATGGTATAACCTCAATACACAAGACTATATGCCGACATGGCGCTGGTGGATTACTGACCGCAATGATCAAGTAACAGCTGACAATCTTTCGGGATTGGTAAAGGCAGAGTTGACCTTTGACGATGCTTATTGGGGTGGTTCCTGCTTGTCACTCTCTGGCAAGACAAACTTCTCACGCGTAAAACTCTTCAAGACAATGCTTGAGGTACAGCCGCAGTATGAGTTCTCTGTTACTTATAAGTCTATGCACGGAACAGCTTCTCATGCAAAGTTCTTTGTTGCGTTGAAGGACGATGTTACCCACTACAAGGAGATTGCACTGCCAGCTGTTGAAGCAGAGGGACAGTGGAAGACCTTTAATGTGACAGCTGAGAAACTCGGTCTGCAGGCAGGGCAGAAGGTTGCCATGATGGGTGTTGTTGTTGAGAATAGTCCTGCTGACTATCAGCTATACATTGGTGAAATAGCACTGCGTGATAATGCCAAGAACTTCAACACTGTTGCTCCAACGATCAAGACTGTACAGGTTCTTCGTGGACGTTACAATGCCTGCGACTTCAAGATGCAGTATGCTTCTAAGGAAGAAGGCAAGTGGGAGAAGACCTACAATGACGAGGTAGGTACATGGTATTATGAAATCTATTTCCAGCAGAAGGGTCAGGACGAACAACTCCTTACAGCGACCACTTCATGGGCAGCCTACGTTGTAGATGCCCCGATGGTCTCTGGTGCTGATAAGCGCGAGTGCCGCTTTGGTGTGCGTGCCGTTTCTCCTGATGGCAAGAAGGGTTCTGACATTGTATGGACAGATTATCAGGCAGTAGAATACAACCAGCCTTTGAGCGATGTTGTTGCTGACCATCCTGTTATCAAACCAAACGAGGAGTTCACTCTGAAGTATCTTGATGAGATGGTTCCTGCCGCTCAGTCATGGACTTTGAAGAAATCTGTGAGCGGAGAGGTTGCTGCAACAAGTGGCAGTGGTACAAGTGCTAAGTTCTCTGTTGCAGAAGAGGGTACATACGACCTCGTTGTTATTGATAATACTGGCAAGGAGACTATCGTACGCGGTAAAGTGAAGATTACACCAGAAGCAACAGGTGCAGTTCCTCAGATTAACAGCGTCACTTCTGACAAGACTACTGAGATGACAGGTAAGAACGTTACCTATACTTATGATGGTCGTCTCGGTGAGGGTAAGGCTTCACGCGGACTTGAAATCTCTGACCCTAAGATGTTCCGCATCCCTGGTAAGGTACAAGAGGGCAAATCTTATTCTTACGCACTCTGGTTCAAGGCTGATAAGTTCAACCATGACAAGCAGGGTACAAACCTTATCAACAAGAATTCTATCCATGACAAATGGCCTCACAATAACTGGGGTGACCTCTGGGTGACAATCCGTCCAGAATGGCAAGGACATAAGAAATTGCACGCTGCTAACGAGGTTTCATTCAATACAATGGGTTGGACTGCACACGACAATCCTTACGAGGATGTGATGTCTACTGACTACAGCGTAACACCTGGTGTGTGGAACCATATCGTTGTTACCCACTCTGATGGCAATATGCAGAAAGTATATTTCAACGGACGTAAGGTTGCTGACCACAGTTTCGCTGATTCAAAGCGTCGTGAGGATGTTGCGCTGAGCGACCCACGTATTGATGCAAGCAAGGTAGCCGATATCTTCATCGGTGGTGGTGGTGTTTACAAGAGCGGATTCAATGGTGTCATTGATGAGGTTCAGGTTTGGGACAAGCCACTTTCTGATGCTGAAGTACTTGAGGCTATGAAGGGCTACAAGGAAGGCAGTGTTCCTGCTAATCTGAAGGCTTACTTCACTTTTGAGGAGGCTGAAGGCATGAAGTTCAAGAACCTCGGTACAGGCGGCAGAGAGTATGATGGTTCTGTAGTTGTTATTTCTGGCAGCGGTGGTGAGAGCACATCAAGTGCTGCCTATGTTGACCAGAAGCCTAACACTGACGTATTGGGCTTCCCTGGTATTGAAGGTTCGTTTGATATCAAGACCAAGCCAACATGGATGCTGGGTGATGGTCAGATTTCATCACAGACCGATAAGACAGCTGTTGTTACCTACGCTGCTCCTGGCAAGAAGAATGTTACTTTGAAACTGAAGAACGGCTGGGGTGAGACTGAGAAGACAGTTGAGGAAATCGTTGAGATTACTTCAGGAGTAAACTCAATCTCTGAGCTTGATGCACAGTCTGGTTTCTCTGTTTATCCAAACCCATTTGTTGAGAGTGTGAATATGCGCTTTGCTGACTATGGTCGTTACACCATCAATATCCTTGATGCGACAGGTGTACTCCTACAGAGCAACATCTTCGATGCTGCACAGGGTCAGGTTGTTAATGTAGCCATCAGTGGTGCCAAGGGCATGTACCTCGTACAGGTTCTGAAGGAAGGTAAGATTTACAAGACCGTAAAGGTTGTCAAGAAATAATCTTCCCACTACTGTTTAAGGATATAAATCCACTAAAAAGAATTGTTGAACCGGGTGACGAGCTGTAAAATAGCTCGTCTGCCCGGTTCTTTTTATTGCTGCCCGGTAAAATTTATCGCACCACTAATAAAAAATATACAAAATAGACTTGAATTCAAGTGTATTTTGTACCTTTGCATTTGGAAAGAGTTATTGGACAGCATAGCACTGCAAACCCCTGAAAATGGTGAGATTTCTAACTTGTTACATCTGTTTCTTACATATTTTGCTAAATGTTTATTTATCAAACGGTTGTGTCAAACCTTTGAAAATCTAAATAACGTAAGTTCGACGAATTTAGAATAAAGCAATTTGTGTGTCTAATGTCCTTTGTACATTGATGCACGGCTTCTTCGGAAAGAAGCAATATGCTGCAATGGCTCCCAGTAAATTGACCACGAAGTTGTCAA
>CAJPPF010000181.1 GCA_905372445.1 uncultured Prevotella sp.
GCGTAGACGTAAGCCTTTAATACCATTACTACACGAAAAATTAGGTAATAAGAATATAAAACAACTACAGAATAATAATATTAAATCACACAATTATGGAACCAATTATTAATGCACGTGTACCAGAGTTTACTGTTCAGGCTTTCCAGAACGGCAGTTTCAAAACAGTTTCAAGTAAGGATATTGAAGGCAAATGGGCTTTGTTCTTCTTCTATCCAGCTGACTTCACCTTCGTTTGTCCTACAGAGTTGGAGGATCTCGCAGGCAAGTATGAGCAGCTTAAGGAAATGGGCGTAGAGGTGTTCTCTGTCAGCACCGACACACACTTCGTCCATAAGGCATGGCACGATGCTTCTGACACAATCAAGAAAATCCACTATACCATGCTCGCCGATCCAACCGGTGTTGTCAGCCGTGGTTTTGGAGTATATAAAGAGGACGAAGGAGTGGCTTACAGAGGCACATTCCTTGTAAATCCGGAAGGACTGGTTAAGATTGCTGAAATTCAGGATAACAGCATCGGTCGTAATGCCGACGAGCTTGTGAGAAAGATCGAAGCAGCTCAGTTTGTAGCAACCCACGACGGCGAGGTTTGCCCTGCTAAGTGGAAGAAAGGTAGTGAGACACTTAAGCCAAGCATCGACCTTGTAGGTAAGCTTTAAGCATTTATTCATTTAACAGTCCTCTCCTTTTTCATATGGAGAGGACTTTCTTTTTTATAGCACATGTTAGATTCAAATATTTTAGAACAGATAAAAGGTGTCTTCCAGACACTAAAGGCTGACATCACGCTTAGAATTGAGTGTGACAAGAATGCCGAACAGAACACGGAGATGATAGCTTTCGTTGAGGATGTTGCTTCTTGTTCAGAAAAGATAACGGTGGAATATGTTGATGGCGAGGGCTTCCGTTTTAGTGTGATAAAAAATGGCGAAGACACAGGAGTAAGTTTCCGTGGCATTCCTAACGGTCATGAGTTTACCTCATTGCTGCTTGCCATTCTCAATGCCGACGGTCAGGGAAAGAATATTCCCGACGACACCATTGTAGCAAGAATAAAGGCTCTTAACGGCAGAGTGAAGATCGATACCTATGTCTCGCTCACTTGCACTAACTGTCCTGATGTCGTTCAGGCGCTGAACGTTATGGCACTCGTCAATCCTAATATAAGTAATGAGATGGTTGACGGCGCCCTGCATCAGGAGGAAGTCAGCCGTCTGAATATTCAGGGCGTACCTTCTGTGTTTGTCAATGGCGAGCCTTTCCATGTCGGACGTGGCGATATAGGTACTCTCCTGCAGAAGTTGGAGGATAAGGTGGGTACCTCGCACGACGAGAACGCGTTGGTTCAGGAGCGCAACTACGATGTTGTAGTTCTTGGCGGAGGTCCTGCCGGTGCTTCGGCGGCAATATATTCTGCACGTAAGGGCTTGCACGTGGCGATTGTAGCAGAGCGTATTGGCGGTCAGGTGAACGACACTGTCGGCATTGAGAACGTCACTTCTGTAGCACATACCACAGGCACGAAACTCTCTTCCGATATGCGCGAGCATATCAGCAACTATGCTATCGACGTGTTCGAAAACCGCAAATTAGTGGAGGCAAGCCTGCAAGAGAACATAAAGAGCATACGAGTGAGAGGCGGCGAGGTGTTTCTTGCTCCGGCAGTAATAGTCGCAACCGGTGCAAGCTGGCGTCGACTGGGATTGCTCGACGAGGATAAGTACATCGGTCATGGTGTGCATTTCTGTCCTCACTGCGACGGTCCTTTCTATAAGGATAAGGACGTGGCTGTCATAGGCGGAGGCAACTCCGGCGTTGAGGCAGCACTCGATCTGGCAGGAATATGCCGACATGTGACAATCATTGAGTTTGCCGACGCGATGAGAGCCGACGAGGTGCTGAAGCAGAAGGCACAGAGCCTGGAGAATGTGGAGATACTCATGTCGACACAGACCACCGCTTTGCTGGGCGACGGCAGTAAACTGACGGGGTTGAGAGTGAAGGACCGTAAGACAGAAGAGGAGCGTGAGCTGACGCTTGACGGCGTGTTCGTGCAAATAGGTCTGTCGCCTAATAGCGATGTGTTCAAGGACGAACTGGAACTTAGTCCACGTCATGAGATCCTTGTAAACGAGACCAACCGCACTTCAATAGCAGGTGTTTATGCTGCCGGCGATGTTACTACCGTGCCATATAAGCAGATTATGATTGCAATGGGCGAAGGGGCAAAAGCTGCACTATCAGCTTTCGACGACAGGATAAGAGGCGTAATTCATACAGCCTAACCTACTCATTCACAGCGTAGTACGCCGCCTTTATAGATATAACTCTATGTGCTGATAGAAAATATCAGTTGCAAGGACACATATAAATGATTAACTTTGCATCAGAATAATAAACCACATAAATTATAAATAATATGAGAACATTAGATTTTATAGGATTAGATGAAAACAAGGTTCAAGGCGTTACTAACGGTTTAGCACAGCTTTTGGCAGACCTTCAAGTATATTACACCAATCTCCGCAACTTCCACTGGAATGTGAAAGGGCATGCGTTTTTCACCATGCACGCCAAGTTTGAGGAGCTTTACAACGACACAGCCGCTAAGATTGACGAGGTTGCAGAGCGTATATTGCAGCTCGGTGCTGTGCCGGAAAGCCGTTTCAGCGCTTATCTGAAGGTGGCAGACGTAAAGGAAGTTGGTGAGATAAAGGACGGACATGATGTTTATTCCAACCTGCTAGAGACATACAAGATTCTTATTGCCAGCGAGCGTAACCTCTTAGAGGTAGCTTCCGATGCAAAGGACGAGTCAACAGTTTCGTTGATGAGTGACTTCCTCAAAGAGCAGGAGAAGACTGTATGGATGCTTGTTGCAGCGAGCGATAAACATTGCCACAAATAAATTACGGCAACAACACAAAGGCAGTACCGCATTAGATGAACTATAATATACGTGTCGTGCACCAATAAGTTGTGAAACTATTGGTGCACATTTTTTTACCTTAAACATATATAAAACCACTTTTACACCAGTATAATAACAGTGGTTTTACATATATCTGGGTTCTATTAAGACCTTCAAATGGGAGAATGTATTGGTTTTTAACGCTCAGAACACCCTCGTATTGTTATTTTACGCAAGTTTATCTCATAAGTAGTATAATTATCAAATAATTATAGCTACCTTTTTCGCGGAATTAAGCTATAATATTTACACAATGAAAAAAATATTTTATCTGTTGCTTGCGCTATCGGTACAATCAGCCTTTGCGCAGCTACACTCTATCAAGGTTCCTGTTGATGCCTTCACGGAAGTGGTGGCGAAACGAGCAGAAACCTTTGGCTCTATCGCCTCTTCGTCAGTTCTATCATCTGTTGTATGGCATGAACAGCCCAATTCGCTTACTGCGACAACGGGCATTCGTACATTTGTCGGTCGCCTTGACGGCAAATTAGTTGGCACTTTCTCTTATAACCGCAAGGGAGAGGTATCGGGAGAAATCCAATTGAAAAAGACCTATGACATAACTTCGCGGAATGGTATTGTAGACATTGCACCTCGTGCGGAGGCTTCGAGCAACTGCGGTGTCGAGGAGACTTCAAATGCAAGTGGGTTTAAGCTAAGTAGCTTCGAGAGCCCTCGTTTGTCAGTGAAAAAGGAGGAGAACAAAAAGACCGAGTTCAAGATAACCGATGGCAAATATCGCCTCTTGCGCTTGGCGGTTCTTGATGCTGAAAACGACGGTTCTATCGGCAAGAAACGTAGGAATTAGACTCAAGAAACGGCAGTTCTTGAAACTGATTCGTGTTTTTGCCGGCAATAAATACATCTATCACTCTGATTATCAGTACCTTTCATATAATACCAAAAACAAGTGTGTTTCGTTATCAAACGATAATGTGCTGGCGAATATTGGCTGTATTTGTGGTCAGAACAGCCATTTTGTTAACATTATTCATTACTCCAGTCAGGGATAAGTTTTCTCTAAATCAGGGATAAGTTTTCCCCTATAATAATGTACGTCTATAAAGAAATGGTGTAAGCTGTAGAGTCATGATTTATCACGCACTGACGGTTGTAATGCACTGTTTTTAGTGTTTCGTTAACATTAGTAATAAAAAAAATACTAAAAAATGGGTATTGTCAGATTACTTTAAAATAACTATCTTTGCAATCGATTTT
>CAJPPF010000182.1 GCA_905372445.1 uncultured Prevotella sp.
TCAATTAATTTGCATTATGAAGAAACTATTCCTGTTATTTTCCTATTGCTTAGTTTCTGTTTCGTCGTTTGCAGAAGACGCCCCTCTGTGGTTGCGTCACAGTGCAATATCGCCCGACGGACAGACAGTGACTTTCTCTTATCAGGGTGATATCTTCACCTGTCCCGTGCAGGGCGGTAACGCCACACAGCTCACTTCGAACATAGCTTATGATGCTTATCCGGTGTGGAGTCCTGACAGTAAGAAGATTGCTTTCGCCTCTCGTCGTGAAGGAAGTCTCGACGTGTGGCTCGTTGATGCGCATGGAGGAGCGCCGACGCGCTTGACAACCGACAGCGGAGGAGAGATTCCCCTGGCGTTCAAAGATGAGAATACAGTTCTCTTTCAGGCATCAATGATGCCATCAGTAGAGAGCGTTATCTTCCCGGGACGGTTCCCCCAGGTGTATGAGGTTAGCGTCGGTGGAGGCAGACCTCGCTTGTTCTCTGAGATTACAATGGAAGACCTCGACATCAACAGTCGCGGTCAGATACTCTATCATAACAATAAGGGCTATGAAGATCCTTTCCGCAAGCATCATACTTCGCCAATTGCGCGTGATATATGGCTGCAGGATGAAGGCAAGTATCGGCAGCTCAGCGACTTTGCAGGCGAAAACCGTACACCGCGCTGGGCATCAAACGGCACTGCATATTACTATCTCAGTGAGGAGGACGGCACCTTTAATGTATACAAGCGCAACCTCGACGGCACGGCAAAGACACGCCTCACGTCATTCAAGGGCAACCCCGTGCGCTTTCTCTCGGTAAGCGACGACAACACACTATGTTTCGGATACGACGGCGAGATTTACACCATGCGCGAGGGCTCTGAACCTCAGAAACTGAATGTAAGTATTGTCAGCGACACGAACGACAAGGACCTCATACGCAGGATTCAGTCGTATGGAGCTTCGGAGATATCGCTCTCGCCAAAGAATAAGGAGGTGGCTTTTGTCGTTCACGGCGATGTTTACGTCACATCCCTTGACTATAAAACCACCAAGCGCATCACCAATACGCCGGAGCAGGAGCGCAACATCGATTTCTCGCCTGACGGACGTAAGATAGTGTATGCCTCTGAACGTGGTGGCATCTGGCAGATATATGAGGCGTCGATAGTGAACAAAGACGAGAAATCCTTTACGTATTCGACAGAAATAAAGGAGGAGCAACTCGTCAATTCGGGTGTCACATCACAATGTCCCGACTATTCGCCTGACGGAAAGAAGGTGGCGTTTCTCGAGAACAGAGGCACACTGAAGGTCATGGACATAGCCTCAAAGAAGACGCTGACCTGCATGGACGGCAAATATCAATATTCATACAGCGATGGCGACATATGGTTTGAGTGGAGTCCCGATTCCCGCTGGCTGCTGTCAAACTATATAGGTACGGGTGGTTGGAATACTCCTGACATCGCATTAGTCAAGGCTGATGGGTCGGGCGAGCTGCACAACCTCACGCAGAGCGGCTACAGCAATGGTAGCGGCAGATGGGTGCTCGACGGCAAGGCAATGCTCTTCACGAGCGATCGCCAGGGTTATCGCTCGCACGGAAGCTGGGGCGCGGAGTATGATGTGTACATCATGTTCTTCGATCTCGACGCCTACGAGAAGTTCAACCGCACGAAGGAAGAGGGCGAGGTGGACGAACTGAAGACAAAAGACGAGCTGAAGGAAGAGAAAGCCGAGAAGAAAGCCGAGGAGAAAGATGCCAAGAAGGCTGAGAAGGCAGAAGAGAAAGGCAAAACAGTAGAGCCGAAAGAGGTTGAACCGCTGAAGTTCGACCTTGATAACTGCCGTGATCGTGTTGTCAGACTGACCATAAATTCTTCGCGCCTCGGAGGCTTTGCACTCGACAAAAAAGGCGAGGTGCTGTATTACAAGGCGGCTTTTGAAGGCGGCTACGACCTGTGGCGACATGACCTTAAGGAAAATAAGACCGAGTTGATCAATAAGGGCATTGGCAGTGGCGGACTTATCTGGGATGCCGACATGAACAACCTTTACCTCTGCGACGGTTCTATCCGCCGATATGACGTGGCGGCAAAAAGCCTGAAGAATATTGATTTCGAGGCAGACTTCAACTATCGTCCGTATCAGGAACGCAAGTATCTCTTCGATCATGTCTGGCAACAGGTGAAGGACAAGTTCTACGACCCTGCACTGCACGGTGTCGACTGGGAAGGCTATCGCAAGACTTACGAGCGCTTCTTACCTTATATCAATAACAACGACGACTTTAGCGTGATGCTTTCGGAGATGCTTGGCGAGCTCAACGCCTCACACACCGGAGCACACTATTTTGCTCCGGGCGCCGATCTGCAGACGGCGGAGCTGGGCTTATTCTTCGACGGGTCGTACACCGGAGACGGGCTTAAAGTGAAGGAAATAATAAAGAAAGGACCTTTCGCCGTTCGTGAAACTGGCGTGAAACCGGGCTGCGTGATACAGAAAATCGACGGTGTGGAGATAAAGGCAGGGCAGAGCTACACGTCACTGCTTGACGGTAAGGCAGGCAAGCGTGTCAGGATAACTTTCTCCGACGGACACGGAAAATCGAAGGAAGTGACAGTAAAGGCAATAAGCCGCGGTCAGCAGAATAACTTGTTGTATAAGCGTTGGGTGGAACGCAATCGCCAAATGGTTGATTCTCTCTCTGGCGGTCGACTGGCTTACGTACACGTCAGAGCTATGAATTCGGAGAGCTTCCGCGAGGTGTTCTCAGAACTTCTGAACGACAAGAACCGCAACCGCGAGGCGGTAATCGTCGACGAACGTCATAACGGTGGTGGATGGCTGCACGACGACCTCTGCACATTGCTTTCAGGCAAGGAATATCAGAAATTCGTGCCTAACGGCAAGTTTGTCGGCAAAGACCCATGGAACAAATGGACCAAACCGTCATGCGTACTTATTTGCGAGAACGACTACTCCAATGGACACGGTTTCCCATTGATATATAAGACTCTCGGTATCGGAAAACTCATAGGAACGCCAGTGGCAGGTACTATGACTGCCGTATGGTGGGAGATGCTTATGGACAGTTCGCTCGTCTTCGGCATTCCGCAGGTTGGGTGTCAGGACATGAACGGCACATTCGGCGAAAACACTACGCTCCACCCCGACATTGTCGTATATAACAGTCCAGAGGATTTCCTTACGGGCAACGACCGACAGCTGAAGCGTGCCGTCGAGGAAATGCTCAAGAAGTAACAACGGCAGAATGGGATGCAAACCTCCGGGAGCAATTGGCTTTTAGAGGTTGAGCAGAATATTTTTCACAACAGCATTATATCGGAAGCAGAAACCTTTTGCTTCCGATATTATTTTATGTCCGTACGGTTCCTGCAATACGTCAGCCCGATATATATACGTAAGTTGGGTGTAATTTTCTATCACGTTCCGCAATCTGCGAGAAACAAATAGTTTGCGCAATGGACTCAGCGCTGAGGCGGAACGTGATAAATCACACCCCTACGCCTGCAGGATTGCCTGTTTCCCAAAGGATGTCGGAACGTTATAAATCATGTTCATCGCGTTTTCATTATACTCAATTCATCGCTATAATTTATTACCGGACACCAATAAAATGGCATGAACTGTAGGGGTGTGATTTATCACGTTCCGCCTCCTGTATGTATTTCTTTCATAATCGTGGGTGTGATTCGTCATTTTCCACTCGTGCAACCAAACGTTAAAAACACTACTTGTTTTAGAATAATTTATCCCGAGTTGACATATAAATCGACCATTATATTTGTATTAAAAACAAAGAGCTACGGAACTTGAAAGCAAAACACCCTATATTGGTCGTGCAAAACAGGGTATTTTGGTGTTGCAATATAGGGTGTTTTGGTCGACCAAAATAGGGTGTTTTCCAAACGGCTGACAATGAGACTATTACAGGGGTGCTACGGATTGATTTTCTTCGTGTTAAGAATACCTCCAAATTATTCATGTAAAATGCAAACAACATGAAATGATTTTACTTCATGTCACGATATCGGCTGAACTGAATTTTAACTCAAAACGGTCAATAGATTCTTGTGATATCTCTAAAACAAAATACGCTGGTGAAATATCATTACTTTTATACATCTGAATTTGAACGCTGTTTGGAGAAAACAGTAT
>CAJPPF010000183.1 GCA_905372445.1 uncultured Prevotella sp.
AGCATGACGGTAATAACAAATCTAAGCAAATGCGGTCTAATGACCGATTAGGGTTAAATTATTGCTATCCGATAAAACTTTTGAGCTCATATAAATCAGGCTTGTATTTCTCACGAAGTATCAGCCTTTTTGATTATCTTTGGTTTTGGGAAAATGATAACCATGAGCAAAGATAGGCATTTTACCAGACAGCAATAATTCTATATATAGGCATTTTAGTTGTTAACACTACCTCCAACAATATCAAGCAACTCGGATGTAATTGCCTGCTGACGGGATTTATTGTATTGCAGGCTTAACTGTCGCAATAATTCATCGGCATTATCCGTAGCAGTCTGCATGGCAACCATTCGTGCAGCATGTTCTGAAGCATTGCTGTCTAAGAGTGCAGTATATATCATCAGGTTTACATAACGTGGAATAAGAGCGTTGAGGATTGTCTCAAGATTCGGTTCTACGATGAAGTTGGAATTCAAGGAATGACCTGCCTTATATTCATATTCCTCTACACGTTTCTTATCCTTTGCACGCTGATAATTTATTGTCTTCTCTGTTGCAATGTTACTTTCGAGGTCACGATAGTGGTCGTAATTCATCGCTTCCTCTATATCTATAGGTAAAAGCTGCTTATGAGTTAGTATCTGTGTACCAGCACTCTTAAAATGATGATACAACAACTCTACACGGTTAAGTTCTCCTTTAAGAAACTGTGCACGAAGTTCACGACCGATAGCCTGACAGTCATTAGCGTTAGGTTTATCAGCAAGGGCATTAAAGTCTCCTGCTATTTTATAACCCAGTTTTACAGCTTTCTCTGCAATCTTCTTTCCAATAGGGTAAATGGTAACAGAAACACCTTGTGCCGTATAGTCTTCAACAGTATTCTGCATTATCTTTATAATATTTGCGTTGAAGCCACCGCAAAGAGATGAATTGCTTGAGAAGACAATAATTGCCACATGTTTTGTTTCACTATGTTCCAAGCCCAAGTCAAGATGATATTTTATATCGGAATCGCTTGCAATAAATGTCTTGAGGATGTGTTCAAGCATACCCTCATAAGGTATCATATTCTCAATCATCACCTGTGCATGATGTAACTTTGACGATGCAACCATCTTCATGGCACTCGTAATTTTACGAGTGTTATTTACACTGGCAATACGATTTTTTATTTCTTTTAATGAAGGCATTATCTACAAACTTACAGTTAAGACTTATATTGACTTGTTATAGATGCCATAACTTCCTCTATCACCTTTGTAAGGTCATCATCAATCTTTCCTGCACCAAGAGTGTCAAGCACATCCTGATGAGAGGCACGCATAGCAGTAAGGAAAGAGTCTTGACATTCACGAACTTTATCCACAGGAACAGATGACATGAGACTATGAGTTCCACAATACAGAATTGCAATCTGTTCGCCTACGAGCATAGGTGAATATTGTGCCTGAATGAGGAGTTGATTATTTTTTCTACCACGGTCAAGTGTCATTGCTGTTACGGCATCCATATCACTTGAGAACTTTGAGAATGATTCAAGCTCACGATACTGAGCCTGATCTATTTTCAATGTTCCTGCAACTTTCTTCATTGATTTGATCTGTGCAGAACCACCTACACGAGAAACGGATATTCCGACGTTTATAGCTGGACGGAAACCCTGATTGAAGAGATCTGACTCAAGATAGATCTGACCATCGGTGATAGAGATAACATTTGTCGGAATATATGCTGAAACGTCACCTGCCTGAGTCTCAATGATAGGAAGAGCTGTCAATGAACCACCACCGCGTACATGTCCTTTAAGACAATCCGGAAGATCATTCATTGCCTCTGCCACCTCCTGCTGCTCATTAATCTTTGCTGCACGCTCAAGAAGACGTGAATGAAGATAAAACACATCACCAGGGTAAGCCTCACGTCCAGAAGGGCGACGCAGAATCAGCGAAACCTCACGATAGGCAACAGCCTGCTTAGAGAGATCATCATATACAACCAGCGCGTGCATACCGCGGTCACGGAAATACTCTCCTATGGCAGCACCTGCAAACGGTGCATAATATTGCATGGCTGCAGGGTCTGAAGCTGTAGCTGCAACAATGATTGTATATGGTAATGCACCACGATCTTTAAGGTTTTGGACAAGTGCTGCCACTGTTGAAGCTTTCTGACCGATAGCTACATATATACAATAAACCGGTTTGCCTGCATCATAGAAACTTTTCTGATTGATGATAGTATCTATAGCAATAGCTGTTTTTCCTGTCTGTCGGTCACCGATTATAAGCTCACGCTGACCGCGACCAATTGGAATCATTGAATCGACAGCCTTAAGACCTGTTTGTAGAGGTTCCTTTACTGGCTGACGGTAGATAACACCAGGTGCCTTTCGGTCGAGAGGCATTTCAAATGATTCTGTCAGATCTATGTCACCAAGTCCATCGATTGCCTGACCTAAAGGGTTTATTACCCTGCCAAGCATATTATCATTGACGCGGATAGAAGCGATACGCTTCGTACGCTTTACCGACATTCCCTCTTTGATACCGGAAGTTGAACCAAGAAGAATACAACCGACATTGTCCTCTTCAAGGTTCATTACAATAGCCATAGTACCATTTTCGAATTCCAGAAGTTCATTAGCTTCGGCATTTCTCAAACCATAGATACGGGCTACACCATCGTTGACAGTGAGTACAGAACCTACTTCATCAAAGTTTTGCTGAAGACCAATACCTTGAAGTTGTTTAAGTAATACTTCTGAGACTTCGCTTGGTTTTATTTTATCCATAACTTACTTTAATTCTTTTAATATTGTACGCAACTGAGACCGTACGCTTGCATCCAGACGATAGGTGTCATATTCCAGTATGAAACCGCCAATTATGTCAGGATTAACCCCTGTATGTAATTCCACTTCAGCATTTGCAAACCTCTCTACCATATCACGCATCTTTGTTTCTGTTTCAGGGGCTACGCTAACGGCCGTAATTAAACGTCCAAAGACGATATTCTTCTCCTGACGGTAGAGAGTGACATATGAATAAGCCATAAACTGTATAAGGTTCTCTCTGCCCTCTTTCAGGACTAAGCCAATAAAAGCCTTAGTTTGATCAGAGGGATTACCTCCACACGCAGTCATAAGGAGTTTTTCCTTATCCTCTTTTGGAAGCATTGGATTGTCGATGGCTGTTCTCAACTGCTGTACCTTCAGAAAACTCTGTATAAGGGTTTGCATATCGGCATAGACCTCATCCTTCGCTTTCTGAGCATAGGCACTTTTCAGTAGAGCACGGGCGTAACGAACTGATATTACTCCAGTATTCATGTCGCTTTCCTTATACCTTATTAATTATTATCTTGGACCTCATCCAACATACGGTCAATGAGTTGCATCTGAGAAGTCTCGTTAGCAAGGTTTTGACGAACCACCTTTTCTGCAATCAGAACAGACAGCTGCGCAACCTGAGCTCGAATATCACGTATAGCAGTTTCTTTCTCCCTTTCTATCTGAATATGTGCTTCATTAAGAATACGGGTAGATTCTGTTTTTGCCTTTGTGTGAGCTTCCGCGATTATGGCATCACGTGTGTTAGAAGCATCCTTGATTATTTCTGCCTGCTGCTGGCGAGCTTCCATAATAAGCTTTTCACTCTCCTTTTGTATTCCTTCAAGACGTTCTGCTGCCTCATGTGCATTTTTCAGACTGTCGTCAATGAATTTCTTGCGTTCTTCAACCATGCCAAGTATAGCAGGGAAGCCTTTCCACGCAAGAATCCCGAATACAAAAAGGAAGGCTATAGCCATCCAGAATAGCAATCCAAGATCGGGGGTTAATATTGATGGAAGATTCTCCATTATTTCAATTTACGATTTTTATAATTGTCTGTCTTACTTGATAAGGAATGCACATGCAGCAACTGCAAAAAGAGCACAACCCTCAATGAATGCTGATGTCATGATCATGTTAATCTGAATCTTACCTGAAGCCTCTGGTTGACGAGCGATAGCATCCATTGCTGAACTACCAATCTTACCAATACCCAAACCAGCACCTACTGTAGCAAGACCTGCACCAAGAGCGCAGCCCATAGCTGCAACACCGTCTAATAATAATGAAATCATAATCTTTAAATG
>CAJPPF010000184.1 GCA_905372445.1 uncultured Prevotella sp.
CAAAAATCATCGACGAAGAAAACATCACCATCGTACAAGGAGTCAACGGCATTCTTCTTTATAAGGAAGGGTGGATGAAAGAAAAGAAAGAACAAGAGGATAACCTATACAGCAACTCTTGATAAGGAATCTATCTTTGAAAGTATAGCGGTATTCTACAAAAAAAGCCTTCAAATTAGGGCTAAACTCTTACCAAGTCTGTTGCGTGGGACGGATTGATGTATCAAGGTACATAAAATAGGGCAAACTCCACGTGCCTCCGTTTGACTAATCCACGCAAAACCTGTCCCTTGCACCGGCAAAACACAACATACTCCCGATAGAAATTCCTGTCTCCCGACTCTATCTTTCTCAACAGTCGGTTTTTGGGATGCTTGCCATAGCCAAGCAATCGCCCCACACCCACGTTATAGGCAAGCAAAGTCAGCAGCAGTGCATCCTTACCATATCCCTTGAAGTGTTCAAAGCATTTCCAAAGGCCGACACGGAGCAGTGAGTCTGCCTCTCGTTCCGCCATATTTGCCGTGAAGTGCTCTTCTGGTTGCAACTGATGACCATATCCTACATAAGGAAAATCCTTCGGCTGATTATGAAGTCCCTCAAAGTATTTAACAACAACCATTATGAATACAACTTTATTATGGAAAGTCTTCTGAGAAGTCCATTGATATCTAATGATATGAACATATAACTTTACAGTTAGACTTTCCATAATAATTACTTACCATACCCTTTCAGCCATTGAAGAAGACTTACGTTACCTTCCTATTGTGCCTTATTCGCATCGTTTGATGTTATGGTCAATGACACTTTTTCAAGTGCTTTTCTTTTCGCTTTGGAATCTGTACGAGCATATATTTCGGTTGTTTCGATAGATACATGTCCCAACAAATCTCTTATATATACCAAATTTATACCTGCTTGCAGAAGATGCATCGCTTTGCTGTGACGAAGCATGTGACAGCTTATTCTCCCGGGTATGATTCCTTTATTCTTCTTCCTTGCCAAATCCGAATATGTCTTCAGAATATATGTAATTCCCGCTCTTGTAAGCCTTTCTCCTCGGGTATTGTAGAATAGAGGATGCTGAATGGAGGCACTTTTCAAAACATGCTGCTCGCTTTTTAAATAAATGCGGAGTATGTCCACAATGCTCTTGAACAGAGGGATAATGCGGGTTTTTCGCCCTTTGCCTACAATTCGGATAGTATATGGCTCAACATCCAGTCTGACGGAATCTACAGTCAGGTCTGCGAGTTCCTGTACCCTCATTCCCGTTTCATACATTAGAGCCAATATCGCCAAGTGCCTCTGTCCTTTTGGCGTGTTCGCATCAGGCTGTTCCAACAAAAGTTTAACACCTTCCAATGTCAGGTAATTAAGTTTGCGCTCCATATCCCTCATTGCCGGGATTGAACGGATTTTCTGCCATTGTTCCATTCTTCCGACTTCAACATATTGCAACCATGTTGAAAATGATTTTATAACGGCCAGACGCTGGTTTCTGGTCTTTACAGAACAATGCTTTTCGTCAGTAAGATGATTAAGAAAGCAGAGTACGTTGTCCTTAGTGAAGTTTTCCAGTCTGAGTTTCTCCACCTTTATTCCTTTCTTTTCTCTCATAAATTCAACATATTGGACAAATGCATCCCTGTACGACAAGATTGTGTTAGGGCAGACATTTCGTTCATGTGGAAGATATTCGGATAAATATCTGCTAATTTGTTTTGCAAAATCGGTATCTGTTCTCATCGTCAATCGAGTATTACGTTATAAATGAAGGCATCCATTCCCGTACTTTTCTGTGCCACCTCGGGATACATCGCCTGTGTCAGTCTTACATATTTTTCCGTCGACCTTAATGTGCGATGTCCCAATGCGGCAGACAGTATGGGCAGGCATGTATAGAGATCCATACCTTGATTGACCATTTGCAGCATGGCATGCACCGCGAAGGTATGCCGCAAATCGTGTATGCGCGGACCTTTCTTGTCGCCGACAAAGTTTATATCGCACTTGTCGAGAATAGACCTGAAATAAAGTCTGACGGAATCTGACTTGACCGGAAGACCATCCAGTTTTATGAAAAAGGGATTGCCGGGATTGGTAATATAATTGGCAGGTATTCGATTCCTAAACGTCTCATACCGTCGTAGTTCTGCAACCATATCATCTCCAAGAGGCACAAGTCTTTCATGACCGTTCTTTGTTTTTCGAAGATGGATATAATGCCTGTCAAGAAAGACGTCCTCGTTTTTGAGTGTTGTAGCTTCTGACACTCTCATCCCAGTGCTATATAGTAACCTCAGTATGACAGGTATTGCCATCAATGCCGCATTTATATAGTTTTTGCCATTCCCGAGTTTGTCAGACTCCTCAAATATCCTCTTCATTTCCTCTTTGCTATATATGTAAGGAGTGAAACTTGACGGCTTGTATCTCGGCAATCTCGGGATATAGCATTCACAGCCGTGCCGCCCCATAAGTATTGCCAACTCTCTCCAAACGCAGAATTTATGGTAAATGGTAGTTTCACTATCATTTACTCTGCCCTTTCGCCACTCCTTTATCATTTCTTCACTTATACAGGGGTTCCGTAAATCCCGGCTCATGGCAAAATCATCAAATTCTTTCAATATGTATTTCATTTGTTGGGCTGAATATCCAAAAGAGAGCTTGACGTTCAGCATAATGTCCATGTATGGAGCTAAAACGCTCTTGTATTCAACTTGTTTAGTCATAAAAATATCCTCCTTTCTGCATATAAAAACTATCCGATATTGAAGGAACCGGAAGAGAACATTTCCTCATAGATTGAATATCCACATTAATATACGACATGGTTGTCTGGCTGTTTCTATGCCCAAGTGCCTCAGATATTACGGGGATAGAGGAACCATCTGCCAGCATGGCTGTTGCGAGGGAATGCCGAAGACAATGGGAACCGTGATGGCGTCCGTTGATTTCGACACCGGACCTGCATATTATTTTTGAAATGATACATCCAATAGTGCTTCCGCATAGTTTTTCAAATGGTGGATGGCAAGACAGGAACACTACTTCCTCATCGGACCTCTTTCTTCCGTATCGTAAATATTCAATTATGGCATTCCCCACATCGGCAAGCAGGGGCAATTCCACTTTCCTGCCGGTCTTTTGGGTGATTATTGTGATTAGGTTCTTTTCCCAATCTATATCTGAGAATTTCACATTGGCAATATCGTGAGCTCTTTGCCCCAGCCGTGAAACCAAAAGTAGGATGGCATAGTTCCGTTTTCCGACTGGATTGCTCCTTTTAACGGACTGTTCCACTAAACGGACTTCATCTGTGGTGTAGAATGAGTATACACGTTCCTTTTGCTTGACCTTGTAATTCTTAAAGAAATCCAGCCACGATGGATTGATGATGTGTTCAGAAACCCAATAAAGAAACAAGGTCTTTACAGAGTGAAATACCTGCGTCTTGTTCGATGGATACGCTGCGACAAAGGAGGTAATCGCAGCTTCGTCTATTTCTACAATCCGTGAAAGTCCACGATTTTGCAGATGCTTTTGAAAGCCACTAAGGATTCTTCTGTAATCACCTAATGTTTTAGGGCTTCTACGCAGTTCCTTGAGATGGTTGAGATGTTTTTCCATTTCCGTGGTGAGAAAACCTTTCAGTTCATACTGAACATGGCACCAATTCCTTCTTCGGATTTCTCCGTTTTCAAGCATGTCATTCAGTATCCTTATACTGAGAAGTTTCTCTTTAAGTACAGGTCTCGTAGGCTCACTGGCAATAAGTTCTTGCACGAACAATTCACCAACATCAGAAGTATATACTGATTTACTAGAATCGTTCATGAACTTTACAATTCCACTTGTCCATAATCGTTGGATCTCTTTGATGCGATTTGGTGTATAACCTCTCGCGGAAAGATAATTGATACATCTGTTGATTAATGTTTGAATTTCCTGTTGTTCCATAGGTCTAATATTTATGATTGAACATATATTATTAGACCGTATTTATTATGGAAAGTTATAATGTAAAGTAGAGAAATTCATATTACGTGGATATTCGTATTTTCAATTGGAATTAGAAAAAGACTTTCCATAATAAAGTTGTATTCATAATGGTCTTTAT
>CAJPPF010000185.1 GCA_905372445.1 uncultured Prevotella sp.
AAATAAATATATGAATAAAATATCATTTTTTTCAGTTAGTGTCATTATGTTCACACTATCTGCCTGCGGTTCACTCAATACTGGTAATGACACTTCAATGTCAGGTACTATGGTAGGCAGACAGAATGGCAACGCTGTTGCAAAGACAACAAACTCTGCTGCTAATGCCGGAACTAACGTGTTTGGGTCACTATTACAGAATGCAACCTCTGGCGCAAACCTTGGTAATATTCTGACCTCTGTAATAGGTTTAGATAAAGTTGCAAAAAAATATCTTGTAGGTACATGGAAATACAAGCAGCCAGGTTGTGCCTTTACTTCTCAGTCTGCGCTTGCAGCTGCCGGAGGTGAGGTGGTTTCAGCTACAGTTAAAGAGAAACTTAATACTTACTATAAGAAATTTGGATTCAAATCTAACAATACTACGTTTGTATTTGCAAAAGACGGCACATTCCAAACTGTATTACTTGGTAAACAATTTAGTGGCAATTATACCTTTGAACAAACCACTCAGGCTATAACATTGCACTTCTCTATCTTAGGTGTTCCGGCTTATTCGCTACAGGGATTCGTTAAGAAGAATGTCGATGGTATGGCTCTTCTCTTCGAATCAAAGAAAATTCTTACAGTCCTACAGACGCTTGGTGCATTAAGTGGTAACTCTACAGTTTCAAATATTACCCGCTTGACCCAGAATTACGATGGTGTACGCATCGGCTTTGATTTAGTAAGATAATTATTGGTGTCCGATAAACAAATTATAGTGATTAATCGAGTAGGATGAAAACGCGAAGAACATAATTTATCACGCTTAAGAAATCTCCGGAAAACAGGCAATCCGTTAGGCGTAGGGGCGTGATTTATCACGTTCCGTAATCTCCGAGAAACAAATAATCACTCAGGCGCTCGCAAAATAGACCCAGGGCAACAGACGGAACGTGATAAATCACGCTCCTACGCCTGCCGGCAAATTTACATCAAACATAGCGATATATTATTCTCGGACAAGATTGTGTATTGTTATGACCGATATTATCAGGTTAGATCCGCTGACCCGTTAAAAGTACTGCTTAAGCAGTCCGTAGCAGGTAGTGTCATGCCTAAAATACAAAAGAAACGGTTACTTTCGCAAGCACCGTTTCCTATCATCATTAGGTATTAGTCAAACTTTTAAGGTAAAAAGATTGTTTTCAGGATAACGATGCAATATTAACGCTTTTTTTTGATGTATGCAAATTTTTCTTTATTTTTTTTGAGAAGACGTATTTGTGTGCGTGCACATAAAAAACATTTCTTGTTTCTTTACATAATGAATGTTTATTTTTTGTGAATGGTTGTTTACTAAAAATCAAACGAGGCTTACACATAAAGAGTTTTGCCAATACGCATTCCACAATAATTATTTAGGATGCTTTTAGCCTTTTTGTTGAAAAATAGTCGTACCTTTGTTGTTGAATTTATTTTTGGTTTTTATGAACAGACTTTCAATCCTAATCATTTCTATTTTTATATGTATAAGCAGCTCTGCACAAATGAATATTAGCAGCTGGGAGTTTTCACGCGACAGTGTTAATTGGCATAATGTAACCGTTCCACATGATTGGGCAATTTCAGGTCCTTTTGATAAGAAGTGGGATCTTCAACTTGTCGCAATTGTTCAAAATGGTGAAACAGAAGCGACAGAAAAAAGCGGACGCTCAGGGGCATTGCCTTGGATAGGCCGTGGTTACTACCGTACAAAGGTCACACTTTCAAAGATAACAAAATATGCAGAACTTCAGTTTGATGGTGTTATGTCCGATGCTCATGTATGGGTTAACGGTAAATTCGTTGGAAATTGGTCCTATGGATATAATGCCTTTCGTTTAAATGTGTCTGATGCACTAACGCTTGGCGATAATATCATAGAAGTTTCTTTAAACAATCTTGATGAGAGTTCACGATGGTATCCCGGTGGTGGCATATACCGTCCTGTACACCTTTTCATGCGTGATAAAGCATATATATCAGATTGGCATACACAGTTGATTCCTATAATAGGGGTAATTATTGATAAAACAAAAGCGGAAGATGCCATTCTGCATATTAATACTCAGATAATAGGGGAGGGAGCAGAAACTATTAATGTAGAGCTGATAGATGCGAATAATAGCATTGTCAGCGAAGTAACGTCTTCTATAACTCAAGCAGATAATATTAATGTTAAACTCACAGATGCACACCTTTGGTCTCCCGAGTCACCTTATTTATATATAGCGCGCGTAAGCATTATGGATGATGCAGAGAATATTATTGATAAACGAGATTTCAAGGTTGGAATGAAGAAAATCGTTGTTAATAGCAACGGCTTTGCTCTAAATGGAGAAAAACGAAAGTTTAAAGGTGTCTGCCTGCATCATGATCTTGGTCCTCTTGGTGCTGCTGTAAATAAAGCAGCACTAATACGTCAGGTTAAGATTCTCAAAGACATGGGCTGTGATGCTATAAGAACATCCCATAATATGCCTTCAACGATGCAGATGGAAGTATATGACTCACTTGGTATGATGGTAATGGCAGAATCTTTTGATATGTGGCGTTATGCTAAATGCAAGAATGGATATGCAAAGAATTACGATGAATGGGCGGCAAAAGATCTTACTAACCTTGTCTTGAATCATCGAAATCATGCTTCACTTGTGATGTGGTCTATTGGAAATGAGATTCCTGAACAGTGGACTGACGATGGCTGGGGCACACGCGATGCTATTCGTCTACAGACCATTATACATAATCTTGATTCGTATCCAGATAACGGTAGATGGATTCATCCTGTCACACAGGGGATGGATAATGCAGATGGGGCAATTGCCAATGGTTTCGCACAAGTAATGGATGTCCCCGGTTATAACTATCGTGTGCATCGTTATGACGACGGAATTAAATCCCTCCCACAACAATTCTTGCTTGGTTCAGAGACGGCGTCGACAGTATCTTCACGTGGTGTTTATAAGTTTCCTGTTCAGCTACGTCCAGGTGTGACTTACGCTGATGGACAATGTAGCAGTTACGATACAGAATATTGTCCTTGGAGTTGTACACCTGACGATGATTTCCTCATTCAGGACGATAGAGAATGGACCATAGGACAGTTTGTTTGGACTGGGTTCGATTATCTTGGCGAGCCTACTCCCTACGATGAATATTGGCCATCCCGTTCATCATATTTCGGTATTTGTGACCTTGCAGGTCTTCCAAAAGACCGTTTTTATCTCTACCGTTCTATCTGGAATACAGAGGAACATACCGTTCATATTCTGCCACATTGGACATGGCATGATAGAGTAGGGAAGATTACACCCGTTTATTGCTATACTGATTATCCTGAAGCGGAGCTTTTTGTAAATGGGAAAAGTCAAGGGAGAATAAAAAAACAGATTGGTCAGACGAAGATTATGACTTCTGGGAAGACCAATTGGGACGAGCAGATGAGCCAAGAAGATGGTATTAGATATGCCAGGGAACAGAGCGTACTTGATCGTTATCGCTTACGTTGGAATGACGTAAAATACGAACCGGGAGAACTTAAGGTCGTATATTATGATAAATACGGAAATAAGACTTGTGAAAAAGTTGTCATGACAGCCAAAAAGGCAAAAGCTTTAAAACTTGATGCTCCTGAAGTTGTCGATTTGAATCGTGAAGGAGATCTTGCTTACATCACAGTTTCGTTGATTGATGATGCAGGAACAATAATTCCTGATGCATCTGATGATATTGAGATTTATGTCAAAGATGAAGGACAATTTAAGTGTATTTGCAATGGTGATGCAACAAGCACTGAAGTCTTCACGGAGCCAAGGATGAAACTTTTCAATGGACAACTTGTTGCAACAATTCAATCGAATGGAAAACCAGGTGTTGTCACTGTTACAATTAAAGACAAAACAAAAAGAATATCTGCAAAGAAGACTATTAGATTTGTAGATTGATAAAAGAGAACTGAGTTAGAGAAAATAAAGTTTGTAAGTTGGTCATTCTCTAAATCAGTTCTCTCTTAAATTAAAACTCTTGCATGTGTATACAATAGAGGAATATTATAT
>CAJPPF010000186.1 GCA_905372445.1 uncultured Prevotella sp.
TTCAACGAATATTAAGCTATTGCATTACTCAGACCTACAATGTGCTCATTGGAAACATTCTGAGGAAGGTCATATCTTCCCTTTCGCGCATTTCAACAATCATCCTCCAGTTATAGGGTAGCCGGCTCATCGCCTTTCTAACGATGTCATCTGCCTCTTTGTCTTTGATGTACTGCTGAGGTGTATACGAGTTTGGAACATCTGGGATACTGCCCACATCTTCATTGTTACTGTCTGCCTGGTAGAAGATTCGCAAGAAGGGATGCTGTCGCTGATGTCGTAACAAGTCCAAAGAGAGATTCCTTGCCATCGTATCGGCATAATGCCTCACCTCGTCGGCATCGTCACGCAACAGTCGGTGTCTTTCCCAGAGTTTTAACATCACTTATGCAGCCACGTCCTCCGCTTCTTCCTTATCGTTTGAGTAATACCAAAGCCTTCACCACAGCAATTTGCCGCAGTTCGGTTACCAATGATATGTAATTTGAACATATAATACGATGAAAATGCCCAAACGCTACGTAAGAACCAACATTTTTGCTTCCTTTTAATTAGCCCCTCTTCATATTTCTCAAAAAGGTCGCTTGGTACCTCTCAAACGGCCTTCTAATATTTTATTTAGATAATTGTGTTCCATTCATTATTTTGCATCTCCATTCTCTTGTATCAAGAATTTCCGAATCTTTTCTTTGCTCGGCAATTGTAACTCATATCGGGCAACAAATAGCTAGGGGTCTGTGAATGGAGCAAGCCAATCATTCCAGCCCTCTCTCCAACATCTTGTCGCGCTCCATAACGCGCCTTTCCCCATGCTCCATGCAGTACTCCCGCAAGAACTCCACGTCCAGTCCCTCCTTGTAGGAATTGAAGTGCTTATTCGTTGTCATATTCGCTGATTTTTAGATTCGTTGGTACAAAGGTAGTCATTTTTCAGCACAAATCGTTTCTTTTTGTTATACCACAGCCCTGTTTTAAACAAAATTTACTCAAATTACGCGCGAAACGGTGGTTTTATGCTTCCGTTTCGAGAAAAAGTAGTACCTTTGCAAATCAAATTAATGCCACTTTTTAAGTGGACTCAAAGTTTAATTATGGGAAAGCCATTTAAGGGAGAGCTTGAAAAGCTTTCGGAGACCATTCGATGGGCTGAGCAGCAGGATGTGACGCGTCTTGCACGGTTTCTGTTTGCAGAGAACAAACAGACCCCTCTGGTGTGCATCGGGTCGGGCGGCTCATTGAGTGCCTGCTACTATGCCGCTATGCTCTACAAGCAGCGCAACGGCGTGTTGGCACAGGCCATGACACCCTTGCAGCTCATGTTTTCAGGTCGCGAGATTATCCGCAGCAGCAAATTGCTCTTCCTGAGTGCCAGTGGCAAGAACAAGGATATTCTGAATGCCATCAAATATGGCGTAAAGTATAACGAGACGGGCATAATGAGCCTGACCCTCCGCAAGAACAACCCCACCGAGGAACTGCTGAAACAGCACCCCAAGGTGCTGCGGTGGTGTGAAGACATCCCCAGCGAGAAAGACGGCTTCCTGGCCACCAACTCGCTGTTAGCCACCTTCACCCTTTTGTGCAAAGCGGCTGATTCCAAGGTCAACGAAGTTAAGTTCCAAGACCTGCAACCTGAAACCTGCAACCTGAAACTCGATACTCTCCAGAACTTCATCGTGATGTATGGCGCAACAAGTGAACCCGTGGCTTGGGATATTGAGTCAAAACTCACCGAGGCCGCTCTTGGCTCAGCCTTACTCAGCGACTACCGCAACTTCGGTCATGGCCGTCACCATTGGTTCGACAAGAGGGGAGAGAACTCCGGCATCATTGCTCTTGTAACGCCCGTCGAGCGCGAACTGGCCTACAAGACCATCGGTAGCCTGCCTAAGAGCGTGCCGGTCATCTATATAGAAACGGAGTTGGACGGCCCCCAGGCATCCATTGACATGCTGCTGAAGGCATTCCGCTTTGTCAACGACTTGGGCGAAGCCCGTGGCATTGACCCCGGAAAGCCGGGTGTGCCCGGATATGGCCGCATCCTCTACAACTTGGACTATTTCAAGCTGACCAACTGCATACTGCCCGCAGAGAAGACTCTCGACGTGGCCGTGCTTCGCAAATTGGGCGTGGCCGGTAGGGAGAATGCCCCGTTGTGGGCGCATTACAGTGAGGCCTGTCAGCGCTTTGTACGCCAGTTGAACCGCGGCCGGTTCACCACCGTAGCCTTCGACTATGACGGTACGCTGTCAGCCTCAGACCGCAAAAGCCGTTTTACGAACAGGTTATGCGATGAGATAATAGATGCGTTGATGCCTCTGCTGGAAAACGGAGTCCGGATAGTGGTGACCACAGGACGTGGACAGTCGGTTGGCAAGTCATTTAAGACAAGCTTCGACTCCAAATACCACCCGCAGATAAGGATTGGCTACTACAACGGTGCCTGCCTCTTGCCATTGGGTGACGAGGCAAAACTGGAAGAATGGAAAAACAAACCGTTCGACAGCGAGCTTCAGACACTGGGCGATGAATTGCAGAAACGCCTGCCAAAGGACGTTGTCAAATATGAGTTGTCACCACGCAGCCAGCAGCTTTCCATCGAAATCGAAGAGGGGCAGTCTGCTTCCGATGCAGAGGTGCTTTATGCCACCTGCTGTGAAATCATCTGGGACAAGCAGTTCAAAGGCATCCGTGTGTGGCGCAGCAGCCATAGTATGGATATAGTTGTTTACCGTGAAGTAAACAAACTGCAAGTGATAGAAGACCCACAGCACACCCTCTGTATTGGTGATTACGGCAGCGTGGAGGGCAACGACTACGAACTGCTTACCAGCAAGTATTCCCTCAGCGTTGACCGTGTATCCATGAACGCAGCGTGCTGCTGGAACATAGCCCCCTCCGGCATGAAAGGCTTGGATGCCACCTTATATTATTTGAGCCGACTCACCGTCACCGACGGCACCGTCAAATGTAAGTTTACCTTATGAACAGCAATTTAGCCAGCCTGCTATTGTCAAGCGTGATGAGTTGGGACTACGTGGGGTTGAACTCCGAGCGTCCCGAACTTGAATTCATGGGCAGCATGAAATATGATGCCTACGACCGCTTCATGCCCGGCACCCGCTTCATGAGCAGTCTGGTACAGTGGCTGAACCAGTTTGACGAAGAGGACAGGGCAACCGTTCTCAATTTCGTAAAGAAGAAGCTGGTGTTCATCTCTTCACCCCAGATGAACTATCTAGTGGACTTGCTCTATGACTCCAAAATCCGCCCCATCCTCCTACGTAAGGCCACGGAGAATGCACAGACGCCTTCCTATATGCTTTGCAACAAGAAAGTGCAGAAGCAGTTTGAAATCGAGAAGCGTTCATCACTGGTTGTGGGGCTGAGCGACGGTGCCCATACCGACATCCTGCGCCGCAGTGCGGGATTCAGCAACGAGCAGGTGCTCACCAACTATTATCCCGACGGCAAGAAACTCAAGGATATGCTTAAGGATTTGAGAGAAGACAAGAAACTTGAAGGAGTTGAGAATGTCTATTTCCGCAACATATTCCTGATTGACGATTTCACGGCCAGTGGTAAGAGTTTCGTGCGCTATGATGAAAAGGCTAAGAAATTCAAAGGCAAGCTCTCAAAGATTATTGACGAACTATATGCTACGAACATAGAGCCTACCGAGGAAGAAAAGAAAGAGGGAAAGAAAGAAGAGCTGCATCTGAGCTACCTGCTGGACGCCAACCAGCCCGAGATTCATATTGACATCCTCTTCTGTATGGCAACACAGAAGGCTGAAGACAATATCCGCAAAAGCCTTGACGATTTCCTGGAGAAACGGGGTTACAGCAAGATAAAGTACCATATCCATGTGGTGCAGAAACTGGACGAGTCCCTGAGCAGGGATATTACCGGCGACCCGGATCTGATGAGAGTGTTAGAAAAGCCCAAGTACCTTCACCAGAACCTGAAGGACGATACTGCCTATAAGGTGGGCAGCGTC
>CAJPPF010000187.1 GCA_905372445.1 uncultured Prevotella sp.
AGCGAAAATAATTCAGTTACCGAATACTGCACCATCGTTACCTACATCAAAACAGGGTAATACTCTGGTAACTGAACTTCTGCCTAAATCTGCATGTTTCTGCCCTTTGCAAATAGAGCAGTATTATGCCAATTCGTGTATTTCCTCCTCATTATCAGTTAGTTTACATCAATTTCGATATTTCTTCATTTTCAGTGATTAGTTACACTGTAATCAGAGAATAATCACATACGAAACAGACCCAGCGCAATGGGCGGAACGTGATAAATCACGTCCCTACGCCGTCCGGAAAATGTCGGCAGCTTCGCCTATGTTCAGGAAACATTAAAAACAAAATATTCAGTATTTGCGCAATCTGCGCAAATGCTAAACTAAAATGTTTGTTAACCGCGTAACCTGCGCAAATGATAATATAAAACGCGTGTTAATTGCAATGGCGTTGCAAACACGAAAACAAAACGTGTATTAAATAAAATGATAGTGGATAAGGCGAAACGCTTATAAATAAAGCGTAAATGCGCGATGAAGAGGAGATTTGGGTCAAATCGACAGGATTCTTTTTGCGTTTTCTATGCGCTCCGCTGTCGGCGATTCTAAATCTTTCAGCGGATAGTCTATGCCCAGCTTCTCGTATTTGAATACTCCCATGCCGTGATAAGGCAAGACGTCGACGCGCGCTACATTATCCAACGTTTTTATGAAGGCGGCAAGTTCGTGCAGATACTCGTCCTTATCGGTAATGCCGGGGATAAGGACATGGCGAATCCATACGGGCTTAGCGATGGAAGAGAGGTATTTGGCGCAGTCTAAGATGTTGCGGTTTGTGTGCTTTGTCAACGCCAGATGCTCCTCCGGGCGTATATGTTTGATGTCTAACAGCACCGTGTCGGTGTAGTTCATCAAGTCGGCAAACCTGCCGAACCATTCGCCTTCCTTGCGGAATGGCTGTGCGGAGGTGTCAAGACAGGTGTTGATGCCGCGCTGGTGGGCTTTACGAAACAGTTCGGTGAGGAAATCTATCTGTATCAAAGCCTCGCCGCCGCTGACGGTGATGCCTCCTTCACTGCCCCAATAGCTCTTATAGCGCTCGGCATTGTCAAGCAGTTCGTCGGCTGTCATCTCCTGTCCGCCCTGTATCTGCCATGTGTCAGGATTGTGGCAGAACTGGCAACGCATGGGGCATCCTTGGAAGAAGACGATATATCGAATCCCCGGTCCGTCAACGGAACCAAAGGATTCGATAGAGTGTATGTGTCCTTTTATCATAGATGATTAAAGGCGTTCGTGTGCCTGACGTGCTATAACGTCCATCTGTTGCTCGCGTGTGAGGTCGATGAACTTGACAGCATAGCCCGATACACGGATAGTGAAGTTCTGGTATTCCTCCTTCTCAGGATGCTCCATGGCGTCGATGAGTTTGTCGACACCGAACACATTAACGTTCAGATGATGCGCGCCCTGGTCGAAGTATCCGTCCATAACGCCTACAAGAGTGTTTGCCCGCTCCTGGTCATCATGTCCGAGCGCCCCGGGAGAGATAGTCTGCGTGTTGGAAATACCGTCGAGAGCATACTCGTACGGGAGTTTCGCTACAGAGTTCAGCGATGCCAGCAGGCCGTTCTTCTCGGCGCCATACGATGGGTTTGCACCTGGTGCGAGCGGTGTTCCTGCCTTGCGTCCGTCGGGCATCGCACCAGTGTATTTGCCGTAAACGACGTTCGACGTAATGGTAAGAATCGATGTCGTCGGCTCGGAGTTACGGTATGTATGGTGCTTCTTTATCATGTTCATGAATGTCTTTAGCAGCCACACCGCTATCTCGTCGGCACGCTCATCATCGTTGCCGTAGCGTGGGAAGTCGCCCTCGGTGTTGAAATCAATGGGGAATCCGCTCTCATCGCGAACGATGCTTACCTTTGCGTACTTGATAGCGCTGATGGAATCGACCACATGTGAGAATCCTGCAATGCCCGTAGCGAAGGTGCGGCGCACGTCGGTGTCGATAAGCGCCAGCTCTGCCGCCTCATAGAAGTACTTGTCGTGCATGTAATGAATGAGGTTAAGCGTCTTTACGTATATAGCTGCAAGCCACTCCATCATATCAACAAAACGCGGAATAAACTCCTCGTATGTCACCACCTCGCCACTGATTGGGCGCAGAGCAGGACCCACCTGCTCGCGGCTCTTGGCGTCAACTCCGCCGTTGATTGCATAGAGAAGACACTTTGCGAGGTTAGCGCGTGCACCGAAGAACTGCATCTCCTTGCCGGTCTGTGTGGCTGACACGCAACAGCAGATAGAGTAATCGTCGCCCCATATAGGACGCATCACATCGTCGTTCTCATACTGGACGGAGCTTGTCTTCACCGAGATTATCGCAGCGTAGTGCTTGAATGCCTTTGGCAGACGCGAACTGTAAAGCACGGTGAGATTTGGCTCTGGCGATGGACCCATATTCTCCAACGTATGAAGGAAGCGGAAATCATTCTTTGTGACCATAGGGCGTCCGTCTATACCAAGTCCTGCCACTTCGAGTGTAGCCCACACCGGGTCGCCCGAGAACAGCTCGTTGTATGACGGCACACGGGCGAACTTAACCATGCGGAACTTCATGACAAGGTGGTCGATAAGCTCCTGAGCATCTGTCTCTGTCAGTGTTCCCTCGGCAAAGTCGCGCTCGAAGTATATATCAAGGAATGTTGAGATTCTGCCTACCGACATTGCTGCTCCGTTCTGGGTCTTCACCGCACCGAGATAACCGAAGTAAAGCCACTGCACCGCCTCACGCGCATTCTGTGCCGGGCGGCTTATGTCGAAGCCGTAAGCGGCAGCCATCTCCTTCAGCCCTTTCAATGCCTTTATCTGCATCGACACCTCTTCACGCAGACGGATAACCTCGTCAATCATCTCGCGGTCGCCCATATTCCTAAGGTCTTTCTTCTTCTCCTCAATGAGGAAATCGACACCGTAAAGGGCAACACGACGATAGTCGCCTACTATACGACCACGTCCGTAGGTATCAGGCAGACCCGTAAGGATGTGGTTGTGACGCACGCTTTTCATCTCGTCCGTGTAAGCGTCGAACACACCGTCGTTGTGGGTCTTTACATAATTGTGAAATATTTCGTGCAACTTCTCCGACGGCTGATAACCGTAAGTAGTGCAAGCCTGCTCTGCCATCTTAATACCTCCGTAAGGCATGAACGCTCGCTTCAACGGCTTGTCAGTCTGCAGACCGACAACAGCCTCAAGGTCTTTCATTGACGCATCAATATACCCTGGCGCATAAGCGGTAAGACTGGAGACAACTTCTGTCTCCATATCGAGAACACCATTGTTGGCACGCTCCTCCTTCTGGAGTTCCTTTAGCTTTCCCCATAGTGTGTCTGTGGCTGGGGTCGGTCCTGCAAGAAAGCGCTCATCGCCCTCATAGCTGGTGTAGTTGTACTGAATGAAGTCACGTATGTCAACTTCAGTTTGCCACTTGTTTCCTTTGAAACCTCTCCATTCCGTTCTCATAGAATCTTGATTCTTTTATTGTTGATAATTATTTAAATAGTAATGTTACATGAACATTATTGATTCTGTATTTACAATGCAAAGTCACATATTATATGCAAAGTCACATATTATATGCAAAGTTACACATTATAATATATACGCACTTACACTATTCCTTCCATTAACCATTATTATGCCGAAAATATTGATTTACCCCAATTGATCATTAAATGAAATTAATCAATAAAAACGCTTTATAACGGATAATGTGCATTGCCAGTGCTGACAGATATACGGAATATAAGTATTTTTGCAACGTCACACACGCCCTTAGACGAAAGTTTTTATATTCACTTAAATAAATCAATACTATCTATGCAGAAAAAAGCTATTTATCATTTCCCTTTTGATGCTGTGCACCTCCGGATGCTGTGAATAATGTCAACAAAAAGGCTATTCTGTCCACACA
>CAJPPF010000188.1 GCA_905372445.1 uncultured Prevotella sp.
TGTTTAATTAATAAATGATTTTAGGTCTATACGACCATACACGTGTACAGTCATATAAGGTTTGCTTTTTCTGTTTAAAATTATACTATGTAGTAGTAAGGTGTAATTAAAGTTCAGATGCCTTCCAGGTAATAGAACAAGTAAATGCCAGAAGGAGTAACAAGACTTCTCCTGGCATTTAAATGATTATTTATTTGCATATCAACTTCACAGTACGGAGGGTCTTGCCTTCTTTCTTGACATTCACGATGTAAACACCCTGAGCAGTCAAGTGGAGGCGTACAGACTCTGCACCATTTACAGATACTGCCTTGCCTGCAACCTTCTGACCGTTCGCAGAGAATACCTGAACAAGATAGTTGCCCGGTGTCTCAACGTCGAACAATACGTCACGGTCGATAGTGTAGACCTTCATGTCAGCAGCTTCTGTTCCGTTGATACCCGTAGGGTCAGCCTTCACCGTGATTACCTTGAATGTGCGTGTGTCAGAACCATGAGCGTTCTTCAAGGTAAGTGTTACCTCATAGTCACCAGTCTTTGCATACTTCAACTTAGCAGTACCGGACAGGTCGTTACCAGACTGCTCGGTGATAGAAGCCTTCTTGGCTGTCCACTCTGCAGTTGTCGTAACCTTAAAGTTACCTGAAACGAATGCGCTACCAGCATCAAATGTAGGCTCATCCGGGTGCAGACTTGTAACACCTTCGCCCTCGCCAGCCTTCAGCTCGCCATGAGCAATCTTGGCTGTACCAACCTTGCTTGCAAAGTAATGCTCGCCGTCAGCATCAGTCTCGAAGTCCCAGTAAGCTGCCAGACCTGCATCCGTAGTAGCTGTTGACATCATCGTCTGTGATGCCTCAGCCTCAGAGATAGCCTTGTTGAAGAATTTAACATCATCAATAGTACCATTTATAGCAGCTGCACCAGCACGACCAAGGCTGATACCAAGGACGTTCTCATCCCACCATGCGTTGTTAGCAAAGCGAGTTGAATTAACTCCCTCACCCTCCTGACCGTCATACGACCAGTTATACGCCTTAGCAGCCTTACCATTGATATATAGCATAGGCTTGGTTGTAGTGCCATTACCGTCCATAGCCAATACAAAGTGAGTCCATGCGCCAGGAACGAAGTCTACCTTCCAACGCTGCTTGTACTCCTTGGCACCACCTGGATTCTTCTCACGCAGAGTCACCTCATAAACACCAGTGTTAGGATTGTAGGTTGTCCACATAGAACCCCAGTTGTTCTGTGGCCAGCCTGTACCAGGATGACGCATATCAATAATCTGAGTATCGCCAGTGAAGCCGTTGAACTTAATCCAGAATGCAAGTGACCATGCCATGTTATTCTTGTTTGTGCTGTTGAAACCAAGTTCAGAAACCTTCACTCCAACCGGCTTCTCAAGCAGTTTGATACCTCTTGAACCAGAACCGTCAGCTTTCTTGCCTTCGTACTTCATTACAACATCAGCGTTCTGTACCACCTCAATGTCAGTCTCGCTGCCATTGGCTGTCAGTTTATTGATATGAGGAACAGCACCTACTGCCTCAGAAGTAATCTGGATGTAGTTATTGAAAGTTCTCTCCTTGCTTACACGAACACCATTCTCTGTTACGTTTCCAGTAAGAATGAGGTTATAGAAGCCCAACTCTGAAAGACCACCACTCACTGTGATAGAAGTTCCGCTACCCGTTGCTACTTCATTACCGGAAGCATTGACAATCTTCCAGCTGCCATCCTCGTGACGTGGGTCAACATAAGCGATTGTGAACTCCTCGTTTGGCTTGATGACAGACTTATCAGCTTTTATTTCATCGTTGTACTCATAGCTTGTGAAGATTTCATAATCCTCACCCCATGCTACTGCGCTCTCCTTCTTCATGTCAAGAGAAACAGCAGACACACCGAACTTGATCTTGCCCTTACCCTTGAAATCAACAGGAACAGAATAGAACATACCTGCCCATGAAGTTGTCACACCCATGAGAACAGGCTCCTTGTCCTCCTGCTGCGCCCAGAGCTTAAAGAGAGAAGTCTTCACGTCAGTGTTGTAGCAAGGCTCGCCCTGCCCCTTTGTATTTGCCATGTTGAAGATGATCTTACCGTCAACACCATTCTTTGCAGAATGCAACAGCGCAGTAGAAGTTACCTCTGGCTTGGCAGGTGCATCGAAGCTGCCACGGACAATAGAGAACTCGCCGAGATAGAAGTTCAGGTCAGCTGCATTCTCCATCTTCAAAGCTACGACAGCAAGAGTCTTGCCGTTCAAGGTAGCGTCAACAGTGACAGTCTTCTCAACCCATTTATCCTCATCAGTATCGTCAGAAGATGCCAGTACAGGATAAGCCTTCTCTGCACTTACATTGTCCTCGGTTGCAAGAACCAGAGAAGCATCAGCCTTACCGCCCTTTACCTTATAACGGAAAGTGATAACGTCGCCTGTCTTCAACTCAAATTTTGTCTTGAAGAGGTGGAGATACTCCTTAACAGTTGTACCGAATACACGCACGGTTGAACCACCCATGTAAGCATCATCCCATACAAACTCTGCGTCAAGACCGTTTGCAGGAACATCTGCAGTCGTACGACCAAGCAGCTTGCTTGCAAACCACCAGCGCCATGTTGGAAGGTAATCCTGTACTCCGACGTTAGCCCAAGGACGGTCGTTCTGTCTTATACCTTTGTAGTTGAAGAATTTACCGTTACCAAGGTTGAAGTAGCTGATGAACGGCTCATCATTCAGATTCCATGACATAGAACTGCGTGCGGTCATGAATGATGACATACCGTGGAAGTCTACGTTGTCAGCATTGTAGTTCATGCTGCTTGTAACCTGTGGAGTTGTAACCGGGTTACGTGATCCACTTGAGAACCAACGCTCTGTACGCAACATATAGGTGCGTTGCTGTGTCTCAGGATCACTGCCTTTCTCGCCACGGCTCTCAAAGAACATGTTCTGTGAGTGAGCGCCCCAGAGACCGATGGAAATAGGGTACTGTGCCAGCAACGGCCAGCGAGTGCCATATTTCGGCTCACCTCCCTGCATGTTGAAGCCGGCATAGAGATCTAATGGGTCGCGGTTGATTTCTCCTGCTTTCTGCACAGATTTCTCCAACAACGATGTAGAGTTCCAGTTATAGTTGAGGAAGAGATTTGCAGCCTCTTTATCCTTTTCACCGAATATGCTCTTGTTGTCATCGTTCAATCCCTGGTCGAAAGCAATTCTTCCCTTATCGTTTGTACCATCATACCAAATATTCTCGAAGATAGGATTATAAGGTTTAACTACCTTGTTGAGCTTCACGTGGAAATCTCTAAGCGCACGGGTCATACGACCAGAAGTGAAATATTCTGAGTACTCTGAGTTATAACCTAAACCGTCGTAACCAAAGTAGTTCATATAATCTGCTGCCTTCTGAACATCTGTTCCTGCAAGCGTATTCAGAGATGTGCTCCAATCATACTGTATAGCACCAAAAGGAATACCTGCAACTGATGATACAGGCACACCGTTCTTATGAGCTGCATCAAGCAATGCAGCAGGAATACGACCCAAGCCGCAGTTCCAGTCACCCCAGTGGGTTACATACTGCCACATAGAGAACACCTCAGAATCGAAGATACCATCGGGAAGTGCATTCTTGCTTGGAACGTTCCATGGCAACCATGCAATGAGCTTCTTGTCGTTTTTCTCCGTAAGTTCCTTACGAACCTGCGTATCAGCATTACGGAAGCGTGCCTTTGGTCTTACACGTGAGATGAAGAAGTTGTCATCATCATTAATTTTAGGATTAGTCTTTGACCATCCCTGCAGTTTGTTCGGGAATTCCTTTGCGTCAAAGCCCCACTGAATGTAGTTGCTCTTCAGTTCCTGTGCCATCAAGGTAGATGGAATCAGGCAGCAACCAAAAAGAAGTAAATAAATTTTTCTCTTAATTATT
>CAJPPF010000189.1 GCA_905372445.1 uncultured Prevotella sp.
CTTTCTCTCTGATTTTAATTATAACTGGCTTCATAAGCATAGTTGTATCGTATTTTAAATGTTTACGAGCAGTGGTCAATGAATCTTCAAGACGTTGAATCTCCTTTATTTTATGATTGATTTCTTTTAAGTCACTGCTAACATCTGTGACCTGTGCCCATGGCTTGATAAACTGTAACTGCTCGTGGGTCTCCTCTTGAAGTTTATCAATAGACTGCTTTATACTTATTCCCTTCTCAGTTTCATCAAATGATAACTGTGCCGGTACGAGAGGGTCTGTTTTCACTATTTCCACCTCCGTCCCTTCATCTGAGGCTTCATTAGAGAACTTTTCTATAAATTTATTTGCAACTTCCTCTTTAGTCTTTTGACAAGCTGTTAATGTCAGAATAAGAAAGGATACAAGATAATATTTCTTCATGATCAAAAGAATTTGCTGATACTGCCGATCACCTCAAAGATGTTGATGATGCGGTTGACGGCGAACTCCTGCTCATAAAGAAAATAAAGTTCAAATTTGATATAGAAAAAGTGGAATGGATACCAAATAATATTTCGGTATCCAATCCACTTTATGAAAACTAATAAGAGTAATCTTATTTATCTTGTGAGTACTGGCTTTCCCAGTTAGCCTCTTCTGGTTCTTCTCCCTTACGCCCCTCAAGCTGAATAACAAAACTCTTTGCAGGGAAGTATGGAGTAATGTGAATATCAAGTAATACACGATCCTTCTGGTTTGGATCTTGCTCGATTCTCATTACGCGGAACTTTTCTATCAGACGGGTTGGTCCTTGTATGCTATCAAGGAATTTCACAATCTGACTTCTCAAGTCGGCCTCTGTACGAGTTGTCCAGTTCTCGAATGCGCGGCGGTTCAGGAAGTCGAAAAGAACCTTAGAGATATAATCGAATACACGAACAACAGAGTAAGTCTGCAATCCAAGGTTGTCACCATTGAAGAGTGTTTTAGCTGAGAATGCCATCACCTTACTATACTCGTTGACCATTGGTACAAGACCCATGCGCTCGATTTCTGAAATCTCGCTTTTCTTCAAATCGAAACGTACGCTTTCAACATCATTAAGGCCACCAAATTTCTTTCCGGCAACTACCTGTGACATCAATGTGCTGTAAATCTTACCTGCGAGAGCAGATGAGCCTGGTACGTAGAGATTGTCTTCTTCTCCTACCTGTACTACCTTCTGGCGTCCTAAAAGCCAGTTACATGTCATAATGATGTTTGACTTGTATATATCACCACCAGAATGGTCAGCATTGAAGAAGACATCAACAACATCGTCTGGTGTTTCCAAATCCTGGAAGTCGGTTAGGAGCATTACCTTATTGCTGTGTGCAATCTTACCCCACTTATCAAGTACAGCATTAGAGCCTAAATATCCAGGGATGACAAGCAAAGAATAGTTGCGGCGGAGGTCAAGACGATCGAAGTTATGCTTAAGCTCATTACTGATATAGTCAATGAAAACTGGATTGTCTAAGTCTTTCAATTGATCCATTTCAGCATTGACAATCGTTATGTTCTTTACCTTCTGACTCTCTGTATTACGATAGAATAAAGCAACTGAACGGTAAGAAGTCTCAAGTTCGCGTGTACGAGCCAAAACCTTACTAAGATTTTTGTTCAGTAAGTCCTCAACATGCAACGCTCTTTCCTTAGCCTTATCTCTCATTTGTTCAGCAGACTGACCAGATTTTAATAAATCAATCCAAACCTCAAGACGATTGGCAAGAACCTTACGCTCATTCTCCCATTGTGCATCAGAGAGGAAAATGTTTCGGCGTGCCTTGCGTGTAGGATTCAGATTAGAAAAGCCGTCAATGATATTCTCTAAGAAAGTAAAACCACCATATTCTTTCAGCTTGTCTATTGCGTTAGCTGCAGAAGTGGTTCCCTGCTGTGCTATAGTACTTTTACTAATAGAAGGAGCCTGCTGTTCCTTAGCCTTTATTTTATTATTGTCCATTTTTAATTTAGTTTTGATTCTTACTTGGCTTCTGTATTCTTAATTTCGTCAAGTGAACTCTGTAACAAATCAATTACAGCTTGGCGGGTTTCAGGATTAGCCAAAGCTTTCAGTAAGGCTTTATTTGATGAAAGTTGGCGAGCAATCTTTATATTCTGCTCTCTCTCTACATCAAGTTTACTAAGGAAAGCACTATGCTCTTTTAACTTTTCTGAGTCAAAATCTCCAAGATTCTTAAAGTGCATTGTCTCTGTGACATCTTCACCGTTGTCATCTTGCATCTCAAGTGTAACAGATGGTGAGAAATGTTCAAAGACATCTTCTACTGTTTGTAAACCATAAACCGCTTCAGGACTGGCTGGAGCCTCATCGGTTAACTTCTGTACTAACAAAGTTCTGTTGGAAGGGATGTCGGCAATTGACTCATTAGCGTCAACATTTACTTCATTACCTCCAATTCCATAATCATAAATGGCCATATTTCTTATATTTAAGTTTTATCTATCGTTACAAATATACTCAAATCTGGTACAAAGCTATAAAAATTATACGTAATTCTCGCAATTAAAATGTGAAAAGACATTTATAAACTATTTTTTATTGTATTTTACTGAAGGTTTTACTCAAAAAAGGGTTATTCATGAGGCACCATGAGGCACTTTCTCTTCAAAACATCTCTCTTTCTGTGTGGTGATGTTAGGACTAACAAATGTTAATATCCTATATTATAGTCTCTCCACTTTATATCAGATGTGTAATTTGCAGCAGTTCTTATGAGTTTATAAAACAAATCAGACTTCGGCAGCTTACTGTCCTGGAAGAATCGACGATTGAACTTCCAGCAATACTCGTTGAGATACAGTTGGAGAAATCGTTGATCTACTTCCTTATGAATAGCCTCTATTGCACTACGACATTCTCCCGTTACTATATGTACCTACGGCAAAACCTTAGTCACCACCTCATGGACTTCTCCTTCCGTTCCCCTGTAAGATTCATGACAGAATAGTTCTCTCAACCTAATAAGATTTGTACCTCCGTCAGTCACAACTTTAGCAGTGGCACTCACAGCCTTTTCTGCATAGGGTATTATGGAGACATATTTTCTATCGGGCATAGCGAACATCTTGATATAACGTACAACCTTCTTGACTTTCTGTGTAGAAGACCTTCTGAGAAGTTTTAATGCCTTGTTAACGTACTTGTTTTCAGTTATATTTGTAAGATGCTCGCTCAATATTTCATCAACAGGCTTACTTTCTGCGATTACCAATACAGGCGTTTGTACCATTTTGGTTTCTTTCTCAATATCTTCGGATTTAGGATCTGTTATAACAGAGGTTTGAAAGTAAGATACATCCAGTTCTACCTGTGCTGATAAGGTATATTGTGCATCTCTCTTACCCATGATATCACGGTACTTCATCATCATCAGCCATACTGCAGGGTAATCTTTTCGTTCTAATTGATATTGAATCTCTTTTGCAGAGAGGACTTGCTTGAATGAAGTCATCATGTGAGCTGTAAAGAACCAATCATATAAGGGGATGTGACTTCTTTCCATTACTGTACCCTTTGTTAGGGGAGTACGGTAACCACAATTCTTGCATTGAAATGCTTTTCTGCCATCTAACCATTTATGTTCTGTATAGCCACATTTAGGACAGGTAATTCCAATATCTTCTCTAATCTGACGAAAATAGTCTATACGGTTTACTTCGTCAGGAAATATTTGAAAGAAATCTTTAAGCAACATTAAGCTCATTTTTCTTGCAATATTAGTTGAATTACAGAGGTTTATAAGCAGAGAGCTTGATTTGATATTCTTTAGTCCTAATATCATCACACGGGTAACTATTCAGCAATCGCACATACTTATACGTGCACCGAGTATAAATTTAAATGAATATCCGCAATCATCCAAATCAGTAAATTCGATGTTTGAAACTCGTTCTG
>CAJPPF010000190.1 GCA_905372445.1 uncultured Prevotella sp.
ATATAAAGTATTAAAAAGGGAAATACCCTTTTACTTTATCCACTACGGGAAGTATTATTTACCGAAGTAGCGATTGTAAAGACCTTCGAAGCCGCGACCATGACGAGCCTCGTCCTTTGCCATCTCATGAACGGTGTCATGGATTGCATCAAGATTCTCTGCCTTTGCACGCTTGGCTATCTCCATCTTTCCTGCAGTAGCACCACACTCTGCATCGATACGCTTCTCAAGGTTTGTCTTTGTATCCCATACGCACTCACCAATGAGTTCTGCAAAACGACTTGCATGGTCAGCCTCCTCATAAGCATAACGCTTGAAAGCCTCTGCTATTTCCGGATAACCTTCGCGGTCAGCCTGACGAGCCATAGCAAGATACATACCAACTTCTGTACATTCGGCTTCGAAGTTTGCCTTCAGACCTTCCCAGATATCCTCTGGACAACCCTGTGCAACACCGATAACGTGTTCTGTAACATACACTCGCTCTTCGTCAGCTTTTACCTCTGAGAATTTGCTTGACGGAGCCTTACATACAGGACAGCTTTCAGGAGCTGTTTCGCCTTCGTGGACATAACCACAAACAGCGCAAATAAATTTCTTTGCCATAATTTCTAATTGTGTTTGTCATTTAAGTTAATTAACAATGTGTTATTTGATAAATGTAATGATGTCTTCCGGAGTAAGTAACTGTTGTTCGCCTGTTACCATATTCTTTAGAGTTATTTTACCTGCAGCCATCTCTGACTCACCTGCAAGAGCTACGAAAGGAATATGTTTAGCATTGGCGTACGACATTTGCTTTTTCATCTTCACTGCATCAGGATAAATCTCTGTACAGATTCCTGCTTGACGTGCAGCGGAAGCGATAGGCAGGCAATAGGCAGTCTCGGTCTCACCAAAGTTAATGAACAGCAACTGTGTGATATTCATAGCATCCTTTGGATAAAGATCAAGTTGATTAAGCACATCAAAGATACGATCGGCACCAAATGAAATGCCTACGCCTGAGAGTCCTGGCATGCCAAAAATGCCTGTGAGGTTATCATAACGACCGCCTCCTGTTATAGAACCAATCTGCACATCCAGCGCCTTAACCTCAAAGATGGCTCCTGTGTAATAGTTCAATCCACGTGCCAGAGTAAGATCAAGCTGAATTTCATTATTCATATGACTATGTTTCAGCGCATTGAGAATAAAATGTGTCTCTTCAACACCTTTCAAGCCAGTCTCACTTCCTACAAGAACATCGGCAATAGTCGCCAATTTCTCATCGTTACTGCCTGAAAGCATAAGAATCGGCTGTAGCTTTTTAACCTGTTCCGTGGTGAGACCATTGGCAATGAGTTCTTCATTAACCTTGTCAATGCCTATCTTATCAAGCTTGTCGATAGCAACAGTAATATCGATTATCTTATCAGCAGCACCAATAATCTCTGCAATGCCTGTGAGAATCTTTCGGTTGTTAATATGCAAAAGGACACGGATACCAAAACGAGTGAACACCGTATCAATAATCTGCATTAGCTCTACCTCATTGAGTAATGAGTCAGAGCCTACCACATCGGCGTCACACTGGTAAAATTCGCGGTAACGTCCTTTCTGTGGACGATCAGCACGCCATACCGGTTGAATCTGATAACGCTTGAAAGGGAGTTGCAACTCGTCACGATGTTGAACGACATATCGTGCAAATGGTACAGTCAAGTCATAGCGCAACCCCTTCTCGCAGAATTTTGCAGCAAGCTTCGTGGTACTTGTGTTAGCAACCTCGTCGGCAGTCATACCATGAAGGAAGTCGCCAGAGTTGAGAATCTTAAAGAGGAGTTTATCACCCTCATCTCCATACTTGCCCATGAGCGTACTTAGATTTTCCATTGCAGGCGTCTCTATCTGCTGGAATCCATACAGAGCATAAACCTCTCTGATGGTGTTAAATATATAGTTACGCTTCGCCATTTCTACAGGCGAAAAATCTCTTGTGCCTTTAGGGATACTTGGTTTCTGAGCCATTTATTATTTTCTTTCTATAGTCTGGTCGCGGTCAGGACCTATTGAGATGATTCTAATTGGAGTTTCAAGTTCTGTTTCAAGGAATGTGACATATTCACGGAAAGCCTCTGGGAATTGTTCTTCAGATGTCATCTTTGACATGTCTGTATTCCAACCTCTTAACTCCTTATAAACAGGTTTGATATTATGTTCGATATCATAAGGGAAATCACGCGTCTCTACCCCATTCACATTATATGCAACACATGCTTTTATTGTAGGGAACGAATCAAGAACATCGCTTTTCATCATTATGAGCTGGGTGACGCCATTAATCATTATAGAATATCGGAGAGCAACGAGGTCAATCCAGCCACAACGACGCTCACGACCTGTGACAGCACCATATTCATGACCAATCTGACGAATAGTATTGCCCGTCTCATCAAACAGTTCTGTAGGGAATGGGCCTGAACCAACTCTTGTGCAATATGCTTTCATTATGCCATAAACCTCGCCAATTCTGTTAGGACCAATTCCAAGACCGGAGCATGCACCGGCACATATCGTATTGCTTGATGTAACGAATGGATATGAACCGAAGTCAATGTCGAGCATTGTGCCTTGAGCACCCTCACAGAGTACTGACTTGTCAGAGCGAAGATAATGATTTATTTCATGCTCAGAGTCAATCATACGGAATTGTTTCATATACTCTACGCCTTCCATCCATGTACGTTCCGTCTCTTCTAAAGCATTCATATCTACTTTGTAGCCGAGGTTGTTGAGCATCCTCATATGACGGGTCTTATGCTCTGTATACTTTTCTTCGAAATCATGAAGAATATCACCAACACGCAAACCATTGCGGCTGACTTTATCTGTATAAGCAGGCCCTATGCCCTTGCCGGTAGTGCCTACTTTATTCTTTCCTTTTTCTGATTCATAGGCTGCATCAAGCAAACGGTGAGTAGGCATGATTAGATGTGCTTTCTTTGAAATTTGAAGACGTGACACCAAATCATGTCCGCTCCTCTCCAATTCCTTTGCTTCGCCCATGAAGAGATCGGGAGCAAGTACTACTCCATTACCAATTATATTGACCTTGTCACCTTGGAAGATTCCAGATGGGATGCTGCGAAGAACATACTTCTGTCCTTCAAATTCAAGAGTATGACCTGCGTTTGGACCACCTTGAAAACGGGCAACTACATCATAACGAGGAGTAAGAACATCAACGACCTTACCCTTGCCTTCATCACCCCATTGCAATCCTAACAGAACATCTACTTTACCGTTACTCATAATATACGTTAGATTGAATTATTTCTATTGTCCGACAAAGTTAGTTCAATTGAATGATATAACCAAATAAATACATTATTTTTTAGAGAATAAACTCGCTTTATCCTAAATCGGTCAATAGATTTCTAACTGATTGTGCCTGATTGAGTAGCAGATTAGCAGCCTTATTATATTGGGCGTAGTTGGCTACGGCAAGAGAATAAGGTTTTCATGTGCTTCCGGATACCATTAAATAAAATCAACAAAAAGGCTATTCTAACCATGTATACAGCCGATATTTGCCGATGCTTTGTCGTTCGGTGAAAAAACGCTTATTTTCGGCATTACGAGCAAGATATTGATAATCAGAATGATAGACTTTTGTGCTGTCGATAAAAATACAACTGCGTTTCTAAAAGCGCCGTTTCTTGAGTCTAATCCCTACGCTTTTTGCCGATAAAACCGTCGTTTTCAGCATCAAAAAACACCGCTTATTGAGATAAAAAGCACGAAATGAAGAGTGTTCCAGCTTTTGTCGGTTCTTGAAGACGCGATTTTATGCAATGTCGACTTTGCAAATCTCCACCTTTAGTTTTCTATTTCGCTGAAAATCGCAAAGATAAATTTTCTTTACTATACGCCAGTTCTGGATA
>CAJPPF010000191.1 GCA_905372445.1 uncultured Prevotella sp.
TTGTAGAAGAAATATTTAGTTTATATGCCGACTCACCAAAGACATCCTTTATAGCTTTCACCTCAGAGACGTCGCCTACTGGTGTTGATGTTCCGTGAACATTGATATAGTCGATGTCCTCCGGCTTCAGACCGGCATCATCAAGAGCGTTCTCCATGACGAGCTTTGCGCCGAGACCCTCAGGATGAGAGGCTGTGATGTGATGAGCGTCAGCACTCATTCCCTCGCCAACCATCTCGCAGTAAATCTTTGCACCGCGTGCTTTGGCGTGCTCCAATTCCTCAAGAATCAGGCAACCTGCACCTTCGCCCATGACGAATCCGTCGCGGCTTTTTGAGAATGGACGTGATGCCTTTTCAGGCTCATCGTTGCGGGTAGAGAGTGCGTGCATGGCATTGAAACCACCTACACCGCCCTCGGTTATTGCAGCTTCTGCACCACCGGCAACAATCATGTTTGCCTTGCCTAATCGAATCAGGTTGAATGCGTCAGCAAGAGCGTTGGTAGAAGAAGCACATGCCGATGTCGTGGCATAGTTCGGTCCGTGGAAACCATATTTCATTGAGATATGACCTGAAGCTATATCGGATATCATCTTTGGAATGAAGAAAGGGTTGAACTTAGGACCGTTCTCCTTATTCAAAGCATAATAACCTATCTCGTCCTCGAAAGTCTTGATGCCACCGATACCTACACCGAACACTACGCCTACACGGTTCTTGTCGATAGTCTCGAGGTCAGCGGCGCAATCTTCGATAGCCTGCTGTGCTGCTATGAGCGCAAACTGTGCATAAAGGTCAATCTTACGAGCCTCCTTACGGTCGATATAGTCGTTGGTATTAAGATTCTTCACCTCACATGCAAACTGTGTCTTGAAGTTTGTCGGGTCGAAATGTGTAATTTTTCCTGCACCGCTCTTGCCTGCAAGCAGGTTTGACCAGGTTTCGTCCGGAGTATTACCAACAGGTGTAACAGCACCAAGTCCGGTTACTACTACTCTTTTCAGTTCCATATTATTCTATGTATTATTGTTTTTCTTAATTTCTTTCTTTCGGAATATCGTGTCATTATTGCAGGATTCTATAAACAATCGTACAATATTCGATGACACTTGTCAGTTTATAAAGGCTTTCAGTATTAATTACAACTGTGTCTCAATATAATTAACAGTACCTACTTATAATGAAATTATGGTTTATAGTCCATATACCCGGTTTTTTCTACCAGTGATATAAACTATAAACCATGCAATATTGGAGTTTATTTGCAAAGATTACTTCGCATTCTCCTCAATGTAGCTAATAGCGTCGCCAACAGTAGCGATTGTCTCAGCCTTATCGTCTGGAATAGAGATGTTGAACTCTTTCTCAAACTCCATGATAAGCTCTACTGTGTCAAGAGAGTCTGCACCAAGATCGTTTGTGAAGCTTGCTTCTGGCTTTACCTCTGCCTCATCTACACCAAGCTTGTCAACGATAATAGCTACAACTTTGCTTTCAATTTCTGACATAATACTTTAATTTAAATTAATTTATAATTGCGATTCCTTTTCAAAAACGGATGCAAAGTAACAAAATTTCTTTCATATGGACAAATATTTAAATAAAAAAACACTGCTTTTTGCACATAGGGTATATGTTTGTGCAATGAAAACAGAGTTAAACTATTGATTTTGTAATCTATTAGTTACAATATGAGGGTCTATGTCCATGCAATGATAATCACCGAAAATACACTTTTTATTACCATAAATACTACAAGGACGACATTCTGTGTCTTTCTGCACTATATTGTCGGGATTTTGTTTCCAACTGAGAAAACCGGCAAAAGGATGTGTGGAGCCCCAGATGCTTACCACTTTCGTGCCTACGAGTGCTGCAAGGTGCATATTGGCACTGTCCATTGTAAGCATGGCATCAAGATGTCTCATAAGGATAAGTTCTTCTTTCAGTCCGCCGAGAACCTTCGAGGCATCCATTGCACGCGTATTATTATTAATAAGGTGACTTATTTCAGCATGCTCTTTATCTCCGTTGCCGAAGAAGAATATACGGCACTGCGGGTCTTCATCAAGCAGTATATCTATCACTTGCCGGAGTTTCTCCTGCGGATAGATTTTGCTCCTGTGGGCTGCAAATGGCGCTATTCCATACCATCGCTCGCCTGAATGCTTTGCCTTTATGCGGTTCTCGAGCGGTGCAAACGATGGTGTCGTATCTTTATATATAGAAGAAAAGTCAAGGTTAAAACGGAATCCTAATTCTTCGAACACACTATGATAGTTTTCTATCGACGATGTCAGCTGGTGATAGTTGTTCGCTTTCTGCTTTACGAGAGCGTGTTTCTCATTACGGTGTTTATTTATATGTGCCGTTTTTGTGCCGCCACACAGGAACAGAAAGCGGAGAATCTTTGTGCGTAGCACATCGTGAAGGTCAGCGACATAGTCAAAGTCGCCGGCTTTCAAATATCTGTAAAGTCTGAAAATTCCTGCTATGCCCTTGTATTCTTTCTTTGGATTGATGCCAATGAAACGGATGTTTTCAGCCAGATTGTCGAAGAATGGCGCTGCAAATGGTCGGCTGACGACTGTTATATCTAAGTCGTTATGCTGTTGTGCAAGCGAATACACAACAGGCACCATCATGGCAACATCGCCCATAGCCGAGAAGCGTACTATGAGAATCTTCTTCATTACAGGAGTCTTCTTATTAAGTAGAACGATTATTTCTTGTACAGCACAGGGTTTGTAGAAGGGTCGTTATACATTTTCATCTGCTGATATACCTTCATGTATTTCCTTCCTGCCTGAATATCCTCAAGCAACTGATCTATTGCTGATGAAAGGTCTTTCTGCTGTTCCAGAAGTACTTCGAGCTTAGCCTGGCATTTTGCGATGTGTTCTACTGCAGCATCACGGCGTTCGGTCTGCTCTTTCATGTGATAGATTTTCAGTGCCAGAATGCTCAGCCTATCGACAGCCCACGCAGGACTTTCCGTATTGATTGTAGCATCGGCGAGTGGCTTCACGTCGCTGTAGACCTGACGGAAATATGCGTCAATCTGCTCGACGAGGTCTGTACGGTCCTGATTGCTCTTGTCAATGCGGCGTTTCAGCGTCAGTGCCTCTGACGGATTGATGTCCGGGTCACGTATGATATCTTCGAAATGCCATTGCACGGTGTCAATCCAACACTTCAGATAGAGACGGTTTTCGATGCTGTTCGCATCAAAAGGATTCTTTATTGGCGTGTCTACATTGTCAGTGACATGATAGTCGTTTATAGCCTGTAAGAAGATTTCGTTTGCTTTTTCAGTGAATGTTGTTGCCATAATTTTTCTTTGATTTGTTCACAAAGATAATAAAAGATATACAAACCGCAAAGGAAAAGAGAAAAGTTTTCTTCTTACCACCGATATTATAGCTTTTCATGTTTCTTTAGCTTTCTGTCTTCTTTGTTATTATTTTTATCCCAAAATGGTCAATAGATTCCTAAGTGATTTCGTCTGATTACGGAGCAGATTAGCAGTCTTGTTACCGTGGGCGTAGCGGGCTACGTCAAGTTAATAAGGCTGGTAAGATGCCACACAAGCGGGCGAAAGCAGTAGGCAAGCTCTTGTTCTTTGATAATAAAACGGTACCGCGGTCTATTGACCGATTTGGGTTTATGCGAGTTAGGGAAATATTTTATAAAAGAAGAAGTGTTTTAATATTTTATTGTCAGGACGGAACGTGATGAATAATGATTTTATTGCTCAGGCTTAAGTGTGATAAATCACGCCCCTTCGCTGGTGCATTTTGGCTCATTCACATTTACCGAGGTATGATTTCTGTGTTTATAAATGGCATGGCGTTAGCCGTAGGGGCGTGATTTATCACGTTCCGCC
>CAJPPF010000192.1 GCA_905372445.1 uncultured Prevotella sp.
ATTAAATATAGGTATTGAAATTAAACATTGCAATGTGAGAACCGTTTCCACATGGCGTCAGCCGTAGGGGCATGATTTATCACGTTCCGCCCGTTTGCGTTTTCTTTTTTTCCTTTGAAATAGCTTTGTATTCTGAAGGCGACATTCCGAAGAAAGTCCGGAAACAACGGTTAAATGTGGTTCGGGAATTGAATCCTGATATATATTCCACTTCATTTATATTCATGTCAGGATTGTCGGTGAGCATCGAAGCCGCGTGTCGCAGTCGGTAACTGTTAATAAATTCGTTGACAGTGGCTCCGTCGGCATACTTCCGCACTGCATTGGTGATGTAGACAGCATTTGTTCCAAGCTGCTTTGACAGAGTATCGCGGTTCAAGTCCGCATTTTTATATATTTTCTCATTCTGCATCAAGTTGCACAACAGGCGGTAGATTCTCCCTTCATGGTCGAGCTCCGCTTCCGGAACAAGCCTTGCTGCGGTCTCCATATCACTTTCCGCCTTGCGGTATAACAGGAAGGAATCATATAAAATCCTGTTCTTACGACGCAAGCGGCGGGTATATATAATGTACAGGATAACCGCAACAAGCAATAATGCCACGATGATCAGCGACAGGTAGAGACGTGTTGTGATGACCTCGTTCCGGAGTGTGAGCTTGTCAACCTCGAAGATTGTGCGCAATTCGTCAAGCTGGTTGGCAAGCTCTGTGTTGCGCAGCTTGTCCTTATGCGGGATGACTACTCTGTACATTTCTGCCGCTTCCTTGTATCGTCCTGCCTCCGTGTATAAATCGGCTTGCTGCATCTGCACGGTGAGCAAGCTGACGGAGTCGCCGGCGGCGGTGATGATGCCCATGTTCTCGTTGTTGCAGGCAATAGCCTGGTCGTACTGCTTGATAGCGGCATAGTAGCGTGCTTTCACTTGCAGGAGTTTGAAGCGGGCGACGGCTTTGCGTCCTTCGGCATATTTCTCAGCCTGCTGCAGCAATCCCTTGGCGCGGTCGTAATGCCCCGTCTCTAATTCAGCAATGGCAGCTGCCAGTGTGCAGTAGAGATACCGTCCGTTGAGCAACGGTGTGTAACCTTTCTTCAGAGCTTCCCGTTTGTATTTATCGATAATCCCTTTCCATTCTGTGCTTTTCACTCTTAGCTTGTCATATTTTCCCAGTCCGTCGAGTATTTCGCCCAAGACATTATAGGCAGAGAGCAATTGAGAAATCTCATCTTCTTTGGAAAGGGCGGCGATGCTTTCCTCAATGGTCTTTTCCGCTTCCTTGAAACGCCCCATTGTCTGGTAAATACATGCCATGCCGTATGTGGAGAATCCCAGTCCGTAGTTGCTCTTTCTGCTTCGCGCATCGGCATACATCTTTTGAGCTTCAAGCAATGCCGTCTGTAATTTGTCTTCACTTATATAACTTTCAATCAGTATGTTCCACGCATTATAGTAATAATCCCATGTGCCGTTCCTTTTCATGGAACTGACGACTTCGGGTAAATAATGTTTTATGCTGTCGGTCATCTCGTAGTTATAATAACAATACAACTGAGTGACACGCGCCTGGGCTTCCGCCTCGTTGTCTTTTTGACGTAAGGCTTCGGCAAGATATTCACGGATACAACGTAATTCATAGCCCATGTTATCTTCAGCGGCTGCTAAGCGGCAAAGATTATGGTAGGCCTGCAAAAGTTTTTCTCCCTTTAGGTGCTTCATCTCTGTCCGTACGGAATCTGCCGGAGTGGTGGCACACATCTTCCCAATGGAGAGTGTAATAAAAAACAGTAATGTGATAAAATGTTTCATTTAGAGTATATATTCAGTTTCAAAGTTTCATAGATGTAACAGTCTTCTTGTCATTTTTCTAACTATTTCTCTGGACACTACAACCGCTACGCAATGAGCGATGCAGTAGCGAAATCATCTCGTTGTTACCTCCTCGGGTATGATTTTTCTTCCTCTGAGTAACAAAACGTGAGATAAATTTAATGTAAAACAAATAAACTTACACAAAAAAAATCGTTTTATTGAAGCATTTTACGTTTTTTATACTCTAAAAACTCTAAAATACCTCTAAAAATAGTCTAATAAAGTGTTTTGTTTTTTAAAAATAATGTATAACTTTGCAGTCATGGTTTCACAAACAAAACAACCGTCATGATTCATAAGATTCTCCACGATAAGCTGAATGCCTTCATAGATTCGAGGGCAGAGAACTCTATCGAACGCCACCAGATTATCGTCTATCTGCTTCACTCCTCCATCGTTGTTAGTGTCATTATGATGTATCTCTCCGGACTGGGCGGCTCGCATGATATTCTTCCGAGGTCGATGAGCGTTATCCACTTGACGACGTGCCTCATAGCCCTGTCGCTCTATCTCTCACGTAAGCTTTCCGTGCCTGTAGCATTCTCGCTTGTGGCTATTGTGGCACAGTTGAGCATAGTCGGTCGCTTTGTCTATTTTATCCAGACAAAGCCCGAGAATTTCCTTAATCTCATCCTTATCAACCAGATGACCTCACTGCTGGCAGTGGTGTTTCTTGTGATTTGCTTCGTGAGATACACTCCGTTTGTGATCACCGTCATCAGCTTGGTCACTTATGGAATATCTGCCGCCTATCTGAAAGACCCGAACCTGTGGAGCCTTTTTGGTTTCTTCCTCGCCATTGAGGTTCTCTTCTGCGTGTTAGGTGAACTGCTGCACCACAACGTGTCGAACGTGCAGAAGGAGAATGCCAACCTGCATCAACGCGATACGGCACTGATGCACGCCGTCAGACTGAACGAACGTGAGATAGAGGCGTATCTGCGTATAAGCAATACCGACCAGCTGTCGCCCGAGGATACCGACCGCCTGTTTTCCATGCTCAAGCCTAAATCGCAGCACAACCTCGTAAACGCCATGCGTCAGCACCTGAAGAATCACCTTATGGACGACAACAACATCGCGCGCATCTTTCCCATGCTCACTAAGACAGAGGTTGATGTGTGCAACCTTATCCTTCAGGGTAAGACAATGACCGAGATAGGACAGTTGCTCGACAAGACAGACAAGAATGTCGGCGTAGTGCGTACACATATCCGCAGTAAGCTGAACGTGCCGCAGGATGAAAATCTCAAGAAATACCTCATAGAGCTGTTGTTGAATAGTCAGTAACCGGAGGTGACGTGAACGGTAGGGGCGTGATTCATCACGCTTAAGCCCACTGCGTTCGATTCATTGTGTGATCTTCTCCGCATGTTGTTTTTATTGGAATCATCATTCATCATTGTTTTATGTATGCGGAACGTGATAAATCACGCCCCTACGCCATTCGGGTTGTCCGTTTCCTCCGTGGAATGCTTAAGCGTGATAAATCACGCCCCTACGATATATATGAATAAATTCAACAAAATGCTTGTTCTGACCGCAAATACAGCCGATATTTTCCAGCGCGTTATCTTTGAGACGAAAAACACTTGTTTTTGTCATTACATAAAATACGCTGATAATCAGTGTGATAGACTTTTTTTATGCCAACGAAAATACGAATCCGTTTCAAGAATCGCTGTTTCTTGAGGCTAAAACTGCCGTTTCTTACCGATAAAACCACTGTTTTCAGCATAAAGAAGCAACGCTTCTTGAGCGAAAAAGTACGGAATGAAGTTGTTTTCAGCTCTTTTCGATTCTCAAAGACGCCGCATTATGTCATGCATACTTGGCAAATCATCGCTTTTGTTTTTCTGTTTCGCTAAAAACCGCGAAGATGATTTTTCTTTACGATACGTCAAGTTTAGAGACAAGATCTTCTCTAAAGACTTTCTTTGTATATGCAGGGAAATGACATGGTATTTCTCTGCCCTGTTGATATTTGCCGTCAAGCGTAGAGGCGTGATT
>CAJPPF010000193.1 GCA_905372445.1 uncultured Prevotella sp.
AAAAATAGTAAGCGTTACTAAAAACATTCTTTTTAGTTTTGTGTCTTCCACGAGCCGAGAAAGAGTCGACATTTGCCGGACGGCGTAGGGGCATGATTTATCACGTTCCGCCTCAGTGCTGAATCTATTGCGTGAGCTATTTGTTCCTTGGATATTGCGGAACGTGATAAATCACGCCTCTACGCCTGTCGGATTGCATGTTTCACATAGGATATCGGAACGTGATAAATCATCTTCCTCGCGTTTTCATCCTACTCGATTCTTCGCTATAATTTATTTACCGGACACCAATAATTGTGAAGCAAATTGCCAGACTTGTTACCGTGAGCGTAGCAGACTACGGCAAGGTAATAAGTCTGATAAGATGACACACAAGCGAGCGAAAGCAGTAGGAAAGCTATTGCCCGTTGAAAAGAAAAAGTACTGCGGTCTATTGACCGATTAGAATTCAATTCATGCAATTATAACATAACAATCAGATGAAATGCGCGAGGTTGACGACATGACTACAAGAATGTATCGAATGCAGAACGGTTTGCAGCGGACATAAATATGGGAAACACCCATAAACATCTTCCACATGTCATTTCTTATGCAGTCCGTACATCCCAAGCAGAAGGATAAAAGTACCGGCGAGCGCCATTATGCTGATATGCTCATTAAGAACCAACGCAGCTGCAAGCATTGCAAACAGCGTCTGCAAATACAGATAGTTGGATGCTTTTACGGCTCCAAGTTTTGCCATGACCCAGTTCCAAAGCAAATAACAGCCCATAGAAGCAATAAGGCCAAGGAATGCGATGTTCGACAAAACGACAGGTTTGAGCAGAACATAAAGATCAGTCTGCAGGGGATGCACAAATATATAATAAGGCAGAATGGTGAGTATACCATAGAAGAACACCTTACGGGTGATAAAATCAGTAGAATAATGCCCCATCACTCGCTTCATAAGCAGTGAATAGAAAGCCCATGCCACTGAGGCTCCAAATGCAAGAACGTCACCAAGAGGATTGAGATGCATCACCAATTGACCATTCAGCACAACCAATGCCATGCCTACAAAAGCCAGCAACGACCACATGACTTGCCGACGTGTCATTCGTTCCGAGCGATAGAAGAATGCCAGTATCAAGGCTGTCACAAGTGGTGTGGTGCAAACAAGTATCGCGACATTGTTTGCCGTTGAATAGATCAGTGCGGTGTTTTCTGCAAGAAAATACATCGTACCGCCAAAGATGCCAAGTCCAAGAAATGCCAGCTCGTCGGTTATTGATGAAGCAAAGAGCCGACGGTGGCTCAGCATACACATACATAAATAGGCTAAAGCAAACCTATAGAAGAAGATGTCGGCGGGATGCATTCCATTCAAAAGCAGAACTTTACTGCTGACAAAGGTTGTTCCCCATATAGCAATGACAAGAAGGGCAACGACATGCCAAAGAATACTTGCTTTGAGAACTGAGTCGCTCATTTTATGATATGATGTTGCTTACTGTTATTAATCAATGACAGTGACGACGGTTGAGATGTCCTCTACAGGGTAATCGCCGGGACGTGTAGGAGTGTTCTGTATCTTCTCAACGACATCCAATCCTCTTTCTACCTCGTAGAACACCGTGTACCGGTCATCGAGAAACGGTGTGCGCCAATAATGACATATGCTTCTATCTGTTCTGCAGTGAACAGAGGATTTGGCATATCAGCACAAATAATCTTTGTGTGTTTAGAAGTCGAAACTCTCAATCTTTATTGTTCCGCATGAGTTGATAATATCTACGTTCTCAACAAACTCGGGGGTTGCCGAATGTTTGTCAAGCGATTGCTTGTCAGCCCATGTCTCGCAGATCATGAAAATATCGGAGCGTGTGGCACTCTGAAATACATCATAAGCAATATTGCCTTCATGCTTAAGCGATTTCTCTGTCAGTGTAGTGGCAGCAGCAAGGGCACGCTTATAGTCAGCCGCGGTGTTTGCCTTGAAGAAACAATTTAATCTCAACATAATTCTTTGTTTTTATACGTTATTATAATGATATGTGTTTGTTCTTGCGACGATCCTCGAAAGTGTAACCTTTGAAGAGCGATGCAGGGAATACGAAACTGGCGTCGGTGATTCCGCCTGATTTGAAGTTTGTTATTTTCACTGTCGTTTTCAGCAATGACAGATGTATGGTCAGACTTTGCGGAATCAGTGTCTTTCTGGTTACTCTCGCCTCGACCTTACTAATGCCAAAGAAGCTGTGCTTACGCAGCTTGGCATAAATGATATAGTCGCCGCCGTCAACACGATAACTGAAGTCGAAATTGTTGACGTCATACTTAAACTTCGAGAGGTACTCGTCTTTTGCGTCGTCGTCAAAGTCGTAGATTTTTACCTTACGCTTCTTTTTATCGACCATATATGCTGTCACACCATCCTCCCAAGCCGCATAGCGCGATTCCTGATACTGTAGTTTCTTACCTTTATATATTATATTTCCCTGCGTCTTATAAAGCCCGATGATATTGACGGAATAAGTCAACGACGACCCTTGTTCTCCGAATACCATAGCATATATCTTGTTGAACAAAGCCTTTGCCTCTTTGGCATTCTGTGCATCGCCTACCTTTGCCTGCATGATATAGAACGGGAAACACAGCATAAGAACAGCTAACAGTATACTCTTTTTCATAATCCACACATTTATTAGGTAAAGGTAGTGTTTTTTCTACACACCACAAGCAAATTTACGAAATAATCTCCTTTTTTCTTATTCCCCAAAGCATTCGTTGTTATAGACTTAGAGCGCTTGCATTGCTCTCTGTCTCACTGCTTCAAACATTAATATCGCAGCACTGACAGAGACGTTCAAAGAATCCAATCGGCCAAGCATCGGGATACGTATATGCGCATCGGCAGCCTCGCGCCATACATCAGTAAGTCCTGTAGACTCCGTGCCCATGACAATGGCTGTTCCTGACTTCATGTCTGTGTCGTAATATAGTTTCGAGTCCTGAAGCTGGGATGTAAGAATCCTGATACCTTTATCTTTAAGGAAAGGAATACATTCCGTAGACTCACATGCGACACACGGAACACTGAATATTGCACCTATACTACTGCGTATGAGGTTAGGATTAAAAAGATCGGTCAGAGGGTCGCACACCACAACGGCATCAACGTTTGCAGCATCTGCACTACGAAGCACAGCCCCAAGGTTGCCTGGCTTCTCAACACTTTCAAGCACAATAACAAGAGGATTTTCCGGTAATTGCAAACCAGAAAGTGTCAGCTGATGGCTCATGACTTCGGCAATAATGCCTTCCGTGCCGCCACGATAGGCTATCTTCTGATAGACATCGGCAGAGACAGAGAAGCGCCTTACCTTACTGCCAATTCTTGCAAGTATCTCCGCACATCGCTTCTCGCCAAGCAACACAGGGCAATAGAACACTGTGTCGACCGTAAATCCCGCATCTATGCAATGCTCCACTTCGCGCAGACCTTCCACAACGAAGAGATTATGCTTTCTTCGTTCAGACGATTTCTGCTGAAGCTGCAACAGCAATTTAATCTTTGGATTCTGAACACTCGAAATATTATTTTCCATCATAGAACCTTTGTTTTCCAAACAGTCAAAATCAACTGCCTCTATTTTTATACAGTGCAAAATTACAAAAAAATGATCACAATAAAGCATACCGCTTATTATTTACGCTCCCTCGTGATAAGTTTTTCTCTAAAGGCTTTCTTTGCGTCTACGGTGAAATGACATGAACTGTATGGTTGTGATTGGTTTAATATTCAAAATGCTTTTTAGACTGTTTTTAGAGGTATTTTAGAGTTTTTAGAGTATATAAAATGCAGA
>CAJPPF010000194.1 GCA_905372445.1 uncultured Prevotella sp.
GCCATGTATTTGACGTATGTTTTATCTATAATTCGTGCAAAAATAAGGAATTTTGGGCAGAAACGTATACCTTTTCACAGTTTTTTTTCTAATTTTGCAATGGATTTATACAAGAATGAAGAAAACAATATACAGTCGATATGATAAGAATGCTATTACAAAACTTCCTGTAGAGGGTTTTGAAGGACGTGTAATTGTCATATTAAATGAGGCTGATGCAGAGAAAGCCGTTGATTATCTCCTTTCTGCTGACATCCTTGGAATGGACACTGAGACCCGTCCTGCATTCAAACGAGGATTGACATACAAGGTCGCATTGCTGCAAGTAAGTACCCGTGACACATGCTTTCTGTTCCGACTTAACCTTATAGGACTATGTCCTGCCATAATCCGTCTGCTTGAGAATACCCGGGTTCCTATGGTCGGACTATCGTGGAGCGATGATCTGCGAATGCTGCATCAGCGTGGCAACTTCACTCCGGGGCGATTCTATGAGATACAGGACATGGTGGGTGACATCGGAGTTAAGGACCTTAGCCTTCAGAAACTGTACGCCAACCTTTTCGGTTATAAAATCTCTAAGCGCCAACGGCTCACTAACTGGGAGTCGCCGATATTGACTGATATGCAGAAACGCTACGCAGCTACCGATGCATGGGCGTGTATCAGATTATACGAGGAGATAGTAAGACTGCGCGATTCGCATCATTACGATCTTGTAGAGGTGAAAGACCCCGAACCGCTACAGCCAAAGAAAGAACCTGATGTTGAGGTAAAGCTCAGGAAAAAGACACGGTCGAAAGTCGACCCGAAAGCCAAACCGCAATATATGCGTCAAGCGCGCAAGTCGCCAACTCGCAGAAAAACAGAGAAGAAACAATGACATACAAGAAAATATATCTAAAGAAAGGAAAGGAAGACAGCTTAAAGCGTTTTCATCCTTGGGTGTTCTCCGGTGCCATACAACGTATGGACGAAGGTATAGAAGAGGGCGAGGTGGTTCGTATCATTACTTCTCATGGCGATTTTATTGCAGTGGGACATTATCAGATCGGCTCCATAGCCGTGCGTGTCCTGTCGTTCAGCGATGTGCCTATTGATAAGGATTTCTGGTATAGCCGCCTGTCGTCGGCACTGCAGATACGTCTTGCGATAGGTATTGCCGATAATCCCGCTAACACGACCTACCGCCTTGTTCATGGCGAGGGTGATAATCTTCCGGGGCTGGTGATTGACTGTTACAACGAGACTGCCGTCGTGCAGGCTCACAGTGTGGGAATGCACGTCGACCGCATCGCTATATGCGAGGCTCTGATACATGCCATGGGCGAGAGAATAAAGAATGTGTATTACAAGAGCGAGACGACGCTTCCGTTCAAAGCCGACCTCGGTCAGGAAAACGGTTTCCTTTATGGTGGCACGAGCGATAACGTGGCTCTTGAGAATGGACTCTCTTTCTATGTCGACTGGTTGAAGGGGCAGAAAACGGGATTCTTTGTCGATCAGCGTGAAAACCGTTCGCTGCTTGAGCATTATGCGCATGGTCGCAAGGTGCTTAATATGTTCTGCTATACTGGCGGTTTCTCTGTATATGCCATGCGTGGCGGTGCAGAGTTGGTTCATTCGGTAGACTCGTCGGCGAAGGCTATCGACCTGACTAACAAGAATATTGCCCTGAACTTCCCTGACGACGACCGGCATGAAGCTTATTGTGAGGATGCTTTCAAGTTCCTTACTGCCAACGAGAACAAATACGACCTTATCGTTCTCGACCCACCTGCTTTCGCAAAGCATCGTGCAGCGCTGCATAATGCCCTGAAAGGATATATACGACTCAACGTCAAGGGCTTTGAGAGTATAAAGAAAGGCGGAATACTGTTTACGTTCAGCTGTTCTCAGATTGTCACCAAGGATAATTTCCGCAACGCCGTGTTTACGGCTGCCGCACAGGCAGGAAGGAAAGTGCGTATCCTGCACCAGCTTCATCAGCCTGCCGATCATCCAGTCAATATCTTCCATCCGGAGGGAGAATATCTGAAGGGACTGGTGCTCTACGTAGAGTAACAACATTCGTCACCTTGCAAAGCCACCGTCAACGATATCCATAGGCGAGAGCATATTATACATAACCCATCGTATTTATATATGAGCTTCAGCATAGACATACTTACAAAGGAATTAACTTCTCTCATCAACAGCTGTCCGCCTGTTCTAACCCCTCGTGTGGGACAAGGCAATAGAACTGTTGATGGTTCTTTTCTTGTGGCTCTCTCCGGAGGTGCTGACAGTGTGGCGTTGCTGAGGGCAATGATGATGTTAGGCTATAGAGTTGAGGCTGTTCATTGTAACTTTCATCTGCGAGGAGAAGAATCAGACAGAGATGAGATGTTTTGTAAGAATCTTTGTGGTGCACTCGGTGTTGAGCTTCATCTGGCGCATTTCGATACCCGTGCCTATGCCGACCTGCATGGCGTGAGCATAGAAATGGCGGCACGAACACTGCGTTACGACTATTTCTTCAAGCTTCTTGACGACCTGCATCTCGACTACGTGTGCGTTGCTCATCACCGTGATGATTCCGTAGAGACTGTGCTCTTGAATATGATGCGTGGAACGGGGCTTGATGGACTTAAGGGCATTGCACGACGAAACGGTAAGGTCGTCCGTCCGCTTTTGAATGTCAATCGCAGAGAATTAGAAAATTTCCTCGAATCATTGAATCAGGACTATATCACTGATTCTACAAATCTTATTGATGATGTTCAGCGTAATAAGATAAGACTTAATGTTATTCCTGAACTCCTGAATGTGAACCCTTCGGCTATTGATAACATTAAGAAGATGACATCGCATATCAACGATGCACTCGAAATTGTCGAAGCTTTCGTTGATGCAGCGCAGCAGCGCATTGTTACCTTCCGTGGTGATGAGATGAGACTTTCCATACCGCTTCTTCATTCTGAACCCGGGGCGGAAACAGTGTTGTGGTACATTCTGAAAGATAAGAATTTTTCATCATCGCAGGTTGAAAAGATTTATTCTTTTATCTCTTGCGATGATGTCAAGTCAGGTAGGGAATGGACTTCGCCGACCCATTCACTGCTGATTGATCGTAATGCAATCGTAGTTCAACCGAAAAAGGACGATGCGCCACTACTTATGAAAATTCCGGAGACTGGCATATATGCAATTAACGACGAGCATAAACTAAGCTTTAAGGTCGTTGATCGCGAGCCAGACTTCTGCATTCCAAAGGATGCCAGATTTGCCTGTCTTGATGCTGACAAGGTGAAATTCCCATTGGTCGTACGTACGCTGAACGATGGCAATTGGTTCATTCCATTTGGCATGACGGGACGAAAATTAGTGAGCGATTTCCTTACCGACAGAAAATTCTCATTGTTCGCCAAGCGCCGCCAACTTGTTGCAGAGGATTCTTCAGGCAATATAGTGTGGCTTGTCGGTCTGCGTCCGGACAATAGATTCCGTATAAATGATACCACAAGACGACTGCTGATCATTGAATTGAAAGAAGCCTGATACCATTAATCTGTTAAATTTTACATGATTGTGTGCGCAAGACACAGACATTTATCCCAAATTGGTCTATTGATCGATTTGGGTTTATCACATTCCGCATTGTCAAGGATGCCAATGAATTATCGGTGTCCGGTAAAAACTGATTGAAAGTTCTGCAAGCCTTTATTGATTGGCACTACAGGCACGTATAGCCAATAGTGGCTTACTTTTTGCCAAAAATAGTAAGCGTTACTAAAAACATTCTTTTTAGTTTTGTGTCTTCCACGAGC
>CAJPPF010000195.1 GCA_905372445.1 uncultured Prevotella sp.
ATATATATATTATCTTTGTATTACAATGGTAATTATTTATGTATAAAACAAACTATTTTCCTGACTTTGTTTTTGAGTCAAGTTGGGAGGTCTGTAATAAAGTAGGAGGCATTTACACTGTTCTGTCTACAAGAGCAAAAACGTTGTATGACAGATTACATGACAATTTAGTTTTTATCGGTCCAGATTGCTGGGGTGATAAGGATTGTCCGTATTTTATATCTGATTCAACAGTTCTGTCTGAATGGAAGAAATCTTTGAACAGTGAAGATCTGAATGTAAAGGTTGGAAGATGGAATATTCCTGGCAATCCTATTGCAGTATTAGTAAATTTTGAGCCTTTCTATGCTGATAAGAACCTTATCTTTGGACAAATGTGGGAAGATTTTAAGGTTGACAGTCTTCATGCTTATGGTGACTATGATGAAGCAAGCATGTTCTCTTATGCTGCAGGACGAGTAGTTGAAAGCATATATAATTTTTATCTTGATAAGAGCAAAAAGATTATATATCATGCAAATGAGTGGATGACCGGTATGGGAGCTTTGTATGTAAAGAAACATCTGCCGGAGATAGGAACAATCTTTACCACCCACGCTACAAGTATTGGAAGAAGTATATGTGGAAATAATAAGCCACTTTATGATTATCTGTCGGCATATAATGGCGATCAGATGGCATGTGAACTTAATATGCACAGTAAGCACTCTATAGAGAAACAGACTGCTATGTATGTGGACTGTTTTACTACCGTGAGTGAAATTACTGCTAATGAATGTAAGGAACTTCTCGATACGGAATGTGACATAGTTCTTCCTAATGGTTTTGATAATAACTTTGTTCCAAAGCAAGCTAAGTTCACTGCAAAACGTAAGGCTGCCAGAAAAGCCTTGCTTCACGTTGCAAATTGTCTGACGGGATGCAAGTTTAATGATGATACAATAATTATCTCAACAAGTGGGCGTTATGAGTTCCGCAATAAAGGTATTGATGTTTTTATTGAGGCAATGAATCGTCTTCGTTTTAGTGAACAATTGTCTAAGGAAGTTGTTGCATTTATCGAGGTTCCTGGTTGGAATGCAGGTCCAAGAAAGGATTTGCAGTCGCGTCTTGCCAGTGGGTTGACATTTGATGCTCCTCTTGAAAATCCATTGCTTACACATTATCTACATGATATGGGTGGCGATAATGTGATGTCAATGTGTGCCCGTTTGGGAATGTGGAACAGACCAGAGGATAAGGTTAAACTTGTATTTATCTCTTCTTACCTGTCAGAGGACGATGGAATCACTAACATGAATTACTATGATGTCGTTCTGGCGAACGATCTCTGTGTTTTCCCCTCGTATTATGAACCTTGGGGATATACTCCTTTGGAGTCAATAGCATTCAAGGTTCCTTGTGTTACAACTGATCTTGCCGGTTTTGGACTTTGGGTTAATAATGAGTTAGGTAAATCGAGTGAGATAGAGGACGGTGTGAAGGTCATACATCGTACAGACTACAACTATAATGAGATAGTTGAAGTGATAAAGGATACCGTAGTTAAGTTTGCTAATCTTTCTGCTATTGAAGTGAAGGATATTCGTACTCGTGCCGGAAAACTTTCCAAGAAAGCTCTTTGGAGCAATTTCATCAAATATTATTATAAGGCATACGAAATAGCTCTCAGAAAAGTAGAAGCAAGAAAATAATCTCAATATACATTTCGTTAGAACAAGAATATAATACAATAATAATTTATATGAAAATCAAAGCAGATTACACAAGTGCTCCTCAGTGGAAGGAACTGATAATTAAGTCTTCAATGCCGGTGCAATTGCAATGTCTTGAAGAATTAGCTCACAATCTGTGGTGGGCATGGAACTATGAGGCACGCCACCTTTGGCGCAGCCTTGATCCAAAACTCTACACCGAAGTGAAGCATAATCCCGTTCTTCTCCTTGAGCGACTTTCTTACGATCGCAAGGAAGCTATCGTAAAGGATAAGAAGATAATGAAGAATGTAAAGGATGTCTATTCTAAGTTTCGTGCTTATATGGACGTGAAGCCCGATTCAAAGCGTCCTTCTGTAGCATACTTCTGTATGGAATATGGCATTAATCAGGTGCTTAAGATTTACTCCGGAGGTCTTGGTATGCTTGCAGGTGACTACCTCAAGGAGGCTTCTGATTCAAATGTTGATATGTGTGCTGTCGGCTTCCTTTACCGTTCAGGATATTTCCGTCAGAGTCTGTCAATCGACGGTCAGCAGATTGCCAACTACGATCAGCAGGACTTCAATTCACTTCCTATTGACCTTGTGCTTGATGAGAACGGTAACCCTATGACTGTAGAGGTGCCTTACAACAATTACATTGTTCATGCCTACGTGTGGCGTGCTAATGTCGGACGTATCTCGCTTTATCTTCTTGATACAGATAACGACCTAAACTCTGAGTATGATCGTTCTATCACTCACGCTCTTTATGGAGGTGATTGGGAGAATCGCCTAAAGCAGGAGATTCTACTTGGTATAGGTGGTATGCTTGCACTTAAGAAACTTGGAATCAAGAAGGATATATACCACTGTAATGAAGGTCATGCAGCTCTTTGTAATCTTGAGCGTCTGTGTGATTATATCAGTGGAGGACTGACTTTCAATCAGGCTATGGAGCTTGTTCGTGCTTCAGGACTTTACACCTGCCATACTCCGGTTCCTGCTGGTCACGACTATTTTGACGAGCAGCTTTTCGGTAAGTACATGGGGGCTTATCCTTCAAGACTTGGTATTTCTTGGGACGAATTTATCGGTATGGGGCGTACGAATCCTAATGACAAGAGCGAGAAGTTCTCAATGTCAACATTCGCCATCAACACTTGTCAAGGTGTAAATGGTGTTTCCAAACTTCATGGATGGGTGTCTCAGCAGATGTTTGCCCCTATATGGAAAGGCTATTATCCAGAGGAAAATGCCGTTGGATACGTTACCAATGGCGTTCATTTCCCAACATGGACTGCTACTGCATGGAGAGAGCTCTACGATAAATATTTCGACAATAATTTCTTCAACGACCAGTCAAACGAGTCAATTTGGCATGCTATCTACGATGTTCCGGATGAGGAAATCTGGGCAACACGCATGGCATTGAAGACAAAACTTACTGATTATATCAAGGAGCAGTTCCGCGAGACATGGTTGAAGAATCAGGGTGATCCTTCTCGTGTAATGTCTCTGTTGGAGAAAATCAATCCAAATGCACTTATGATAGGTTTCTGCCGTCGTTTTGCAACATATAAGCGTGCACACCTTCTCTTTACTGATTTGGAGCGTCTTGCAAAGATTGTCAACAATCCGGAGTGTCCTGTACAGTTCCTTTTCTCTGGTAAGGCACACCCAGCTGATGGCGGTGGACAAGGACTTATCAAGAAGATATACGAAATCAGCCAGCGTCCAGAGTTCCTCGGTAAGATAATTTTCCTTGAGGATTACGATATGCAGCTCGCTCGTCGTCTGGTATCAGGTGTTGATATTTGGATGAATACTCCGACACGTCCGCTTGAAGCTTCCGGTACATCAGGTGAGAAGGCTGAAATGAACGGTGTTGTAAACCTCTCTGTTCTTGACGGATGGTGGCTTGAAGGCTATCGTGAAGGCGCAGGATGGGCTCTTACAGAGAAGCGTACATACGAGAACCAGGGATATCAGGATCAGGTCGACTCTGCTACAATATACAGTTTGCTTG
>CAJPPF010000196.1 GCA_905372445.1 uncultured Prevotella sp.
ATAAATATATTGATGAAAGAATTACAATTGAAGTACGGATGTAATCCGAATCAGACACCTTCACGTATATTCATGACCGAAGGTAACTTGCCAATCGAAGTACTCAACGGCCGTCCGGGCTACATCAATTTCCTCGACGCACTGAACTCATGGCAGCTTGTGAAGGAATTAAAGGAAGCTACGGGGCTTCCGGCAGCGGCATCATTTAAGCATGTCAGTCCGGCAGGAGCCGCTGTAGGGCTTCCACTTGACGACACATTGAAGAAGGTTTATTTCGTTGACGACGTGAAGATACCACTTTCTCAGATAGCATGTGCCTATGCTCGTGCCCGTGGTGCTGACCGCATGAGTTCGTATGGCGATTTCATCGCTCTCTCCGACACGTGCGATGAGGCTGTCGCAACACTCATAAAGCGTGAGGTAAGCGATGGTGTCATTGCTCCGGACTTCACGCCTGAGGCTCTTGAAATACTGCGCGATAAGCGTAAGGGCACGTATAACGTCATCAAGATCGACCCTGACTACAAGCCGGAGCCTATAGAGAGAAAGCAGGTTTATGGTGTAACATTCGAACAGGGACGCAATGATATACGTCTTGACGACCCCGCACTTTTCGATAACGTCCCAACCCAAGCAAAACACTTCACACCTGAAGCAAAGCGCGATTTGATGATTGCGCTGATCACTCTGAAATATACACAGTCAAACTCTGTGTGCTATGTCAAGGACGGTCAGGCTATTGGCATTGGTGCCGGTCAGCAGAGTCGCATCCACTGCACGCGCCTTGCCGGCAACAAAGCCGATACGTGGTGGCTGCGCCAGTGTCCTAAGGTGATGAATCTGCCTTTCAAGGACGGCATACGCCGTGCTGATCGCGACAACACAATCGATGTGTATATCTCCGACGATTATGAGGATGTACTTGCCGACGGCGTATGGCAGAACTTCTTCAAAGAGAAGCCGGAGCCACTGACACGTGAGGAAAAGAAAGCATGGATAGCACAGAATACCGGGGTGAGCCTTGGCTCTGATGCCTTCTTTCCTTTCGGCGACAATATCGAACGCGCACACAAGAGCGGTGTAGAGTATATTGCACAGGCAGGCGGATCACTTCGCGACGACAATGTCATTACCACTTGCGATAAGTATGGAATCACAATGTCGTTCATCGGAATACGACTATTCCACCACTAAGACTGCATTCTGAAGAACAAAACATAACTCGGGATTAATAGCCGATTTGTGATAACATACACAGGGGAGACCGTTCCGGCGGTCTCCCCTGTGTATGTTAATACAGACGATATGTTACATTGCTTTTATAGTTGTTTTCTGCAGGTCGCGTGAGTTCGGACCAACCATTATCTCGAAATCACCTGCCTCGAACACCTTATGACCTTCTGCATCATAATATGTAAGGCTTTCCTCATTGATAGGGATAGTCACCGTCTTGCTCTGACCAGCCTTTAGGAATATGCGCTCGAAACCTTTCAGTTCCTTCACTGGACGGGCAATCGACGCGAACACATCGTGAATGTAAAGCTGAACCACCTCGTAAGCGTCGTACTTACCGGTATTGGTGACTGTCACTGTTGCACGGAAATTACGTCCGGAGCCAGTGACAGAGAGGTCGCCATACTTGAATGTCGTGTATGACAGACCGTAGCCGAATGGATATAGAGCACCGTTGCTTACGTCAGTAAAGTTGCTTGCATACTTCTGGAAACCTGTATTGTTGTCAGCTACAGGACGACCTGTGTTTAGATGATTGTAATATAATGGCTCCTGCCCGGTGGTCTTTGGCATTGATGTGGTGAGGCGTCCACATGGCACCTTGTCGCCGAAGAGCACATCGCATATTGCATCAGGGGTCTCAGAGCCTCCAAACCATACATTCATGATTGCCGGTACATGCTCACTCTCCCACGTCATCACTGTCGGACGACCGGCGAAATTGAGAAGTACAACAGGCTTACCCAGTTTTACCAATTCCTTCAGCAGGTCCATTTGACATTGCGGCAGCTCGAGTCTTGAACGTGAAGAGCTCTCGCCGGAGTAGTCGGCACATTCGCCCATGGCACACACCACGACATCAGCCTGACGAGCCACGGCAAGCGCCTGATTGCGAGCACTGACATCATCCACGCGCTCGATGTTGCGACCGAACTCTGCACCACGCTGAACACTTTCGTCATATTCTATGTTGCTGCCCTGAGCATAAAGAAGTTCAGCCTTACCTTTAAGTGCAGCCTCAAAGCCCTCTTTGAGGGTCTTGTATTTCGTTGCATCTTGAGCCACCACCCAGTTGCCGGTAAGGTTGTCACGTGTATTGGCAAGCGGACCGATGAGAGCTATCTTACCCTTTTTCTTGAGTGGCAGAATACTGCCTTCATTTTTCAGAAGCACAAAGGTCGATGCCGCCAATTCGCGAGCTGCCTCGCGGTTTTCTTTGCAATACATGAAGCGCTTCTCACGTTTTGCACTGATATATTTATATGGGTCGTCGAATAACCCGAGTTTCCATTTTGCCTCGAGCACCTTCCTGCAGGCATCTGTTATACGCTCTTCTGAAACCAACCCCTTGGCAACACTCTCCTTCAGTGTGGTTAAGAAACCATACGAACACATATCCATGTCCGTTCCGGCATTCATCGCCAGTGCAGCGTTATGGGCAAGTTCGCCAAAGCCATGCTGTTGCATCTCTGCTATGGAAGCATAGTCTGTTACAATAAATCCGTCGAACTTCCACTGGTTGCGCAGCACATCAGTGAGTAGCCACTTGTTTGCTGTGGCATGCTGTCCGTCGACAATATTGAATGACGACATAAAAGATCCTGCACCAGCCTCGGCAACGGCCTTGTAAGGAGGGAAATATTGGTTATACATGCGCAGGTGCGACATGTCAACAGTATTATAGTCGCGACCGGACTCTACGGCGCCATACAGAGCATAATGCTTCACGCATGCCATTATATTATAAGGTTTAGAAAAGTCACCCTGATACCCGCGCACCATTGCTGCACCTACGAGTGAGCAGAGGAAAGGGTCTTCGCCTGCGCCCTCGGCAATACGTCCCCAACGAGCGTCGAGTGCAATGTCGACCATTGGCGAGTAGGTCCAGTTTATACCGACTGACGAAGCCTCGAGGGCTGCGATGCGTGCAGCACGCTCTATACCGGCGAGATCCCATGAGCAGGACTGCGCCAAAGGCAATGGAAATATAGTCTCATAGCCATGGATGACGTCCATACCTACTATGAGAGGAATGTGCAGACGGGTTTTCTCTACAGCAATTTTCTGCAGTTCGGCTATCTGCTCACGTCCCTTGATATTTAATATACCGCCAAGTTTTCCGGCAGCAATAAGTTCGCCCACCTGAGTGTTCATTGCCTGACCGGTTGTAATGTTTCCGGCAGGAAGGAGATTCAGCTGACCGATTTTCTCCTCAAGTGTCATCTTTGCAAGCAACACCTCGACGTATTGCTCCATTGTAACTTTCTGTGCATAGACATCAGATACGGACATTACCGGGAGTACAGACAATAAAAAAATAAATAGTTTTTTCATATATTGTTTTATAAATATCACAATCCCGTATTTGACTTGCAGACTATAACAGCATTGTCATGTTGGATTTTTGCATACATATGTCATTGCCATGCAAAAGTAGTAATTAAAAATTGATTCTCCAAATAAAACCACAGACATTTTTCTTTTC
>CAJPPF010000197.1 GCA_905372445.1 uncultured Prevotella sp.
TTATAGCGATGAATCGATTAGGATGACACCTGTAGGTGCGTGATTTATCACGTTCCTACATTCTCTTGGAAACAGGCAATCCGGCAGGCGTAGGGACGTGATTTATCACGTTCCGTCTCAGCGCAGAGTCCATTGTGCTACCTATTTGTTCTTTGGATATTGCTTAAGCGTGATAAATCACGCCCCTTCGATATATGCGAATAAAATTAACAAAAAGGCTGTTCTGGCCACGAATACAGCCGATATTTGCCGGCAGGTTGTCGTTCAGTGCCGAAAAACGCTTATTTTTGGCATTATACGAAAGATGCTGATAATCAGAACGGTAGACTTTTTTGATACTAAAAAAAAGACGAAGCAGTTTCAAGAACCGCCGCTTCTTGAGGCTAAAAGCGCCGCTTCTTGCCGATGAAACCGCTGTTTTTTGCATCAAGAACCACCGCTTTTTGAGATAAAAAGCACGGAATGAGACTGTTTTCTGCTCTCGTCGGCTCCCAAAGGCACAGCGTTATGCTATGCAGACTTGGCAAATCATCGCTTTTGATTTCCTATTTCGTCAAAAAACGCGAATATGATTTTTCTTTACTATACGTTAGTTCTTGAGAAGAAGCCTTTAGCTTTTACAAGACCAGTCTTATCACGAATGTACGTTGCAGATGTCGTTTTGCTGTATAAGCAAGGGGAATACATATTTCTTCAACAATGCGGCAAAGTTGTTGAAAATATTCATCTTCGGCGGGATTTTCTTTGCCATGTCGGTGGCTTTTTGTACCTTTGCATTCAAAAGATTTTTTATTTAGGCAATGGAATACAATTTTAGAGACATCGAAAAGAAGTGGCGGAGAGAGTGGGACAAGAACAAGACTTACCATGTCACAGACAATACTGACAAGAAAAAGTTTTATGTGCTTAACATGTTCCCTTACCCTTCAGGAGCAGGACTGCACGTGGGTCATCCACTGGGCTATATCGCCAGTGACATATATGCGCGATTCAAGCGTTTGCAGGGATTCAATGTGCTCAATCCAATGGGCTACGATGCCTACGGACTGCCGGCAGAGCAGTATGCCATTCAGACCGGTCAGCATCCTGAAGTGACTACCAATGCCAACATTGAACGCTACCGCGAGCAGTTGGACAAGATTGGTTTCTGCTTCGACTGGGACCGCGAGGTACGCACGTGCGACCCCGATTATTACCATTGGACACAATGGGCTTTCCAGAAGATGTTCAACTCCTACTTCTGCGTCTCTTGCCAAAAAGCACAGCCTATCAGCCGTCTCATAGCCCATTTCGAGGCTCATGGCACTGAAGGACTTACCGTTGCCTGCTCAGAGGACCTTGAGTTCACCGCTGCCGAATGGCAGGCTATGGACGACAAGCAGAAGTCTGACACGCTGATGAACTACCGTATTGCCTTCATGGGCGAGACGATGGTCAACTGGTGTGCAGGGCTTGGCACGGTGCTTGCCAACGACGAGGTTGTCGACGGAGTAAGCGTACGTGGTGGATTTCCCGTCGAACAGAAGAAGATGCGCCAGTGGTGTCTCCGTGTGTCGGCTTACGCACAGCGTCTGTTAGACGGTCTGGAAACAATCGACTGGAGCGACTCTATAAAAGAAACACAGAAGAACTGGATAGGACGCTCGGAGGGTACGGAGATGCAGTTCAAGGTGAAGGACCGCGACTTTGAGTTTACTATCTTCACCACACGTGCTGATACAATCTTTGGTGTGTCCTTTATGGTGCTTGCTCCGGAGAGCGAGCTTGTGAAACAACTCACCACCGCAGAGCAGCAGAAGGCTGTCGACGATTATCTTACTTATGTGGCAAAGCGCACGGAACGTGAGCGTCAGATCGACCATACCGTTACAGGTGTGTTCACAGGCTCATACGCCATTAATCCATTCACAGGCGAAGAAATCCCTGTATGGATATCAGAATATGTCCTCGCAGGCTACGGCACAGGCGCTATCATGGCTGTTCCTGCCCACGACTCCCGCGACTATGCCTTCGCAAAGCATTTCAACCTGCCTATTCTTCCGCTTATCGAAGGCGCTGACATCAGCGAGGAAAGCTTCGACGCAAAGGACGGAATAGTAGAGAATTCACCTGCTCCGGGCAAGACATCCCTCGACGGATTCACACTCAATGGGCTGACCGTAAAGGAAGCTATCGCAAAGACTAAGGAGTTTGTGACAAGCCATAAGCTCGGACGAGTGAAGATCAACTACCGTCTGCGCGATGCTATCTTCTCACGCCAGCGTTACTGGGGTGAGCCATTCCCCGTATATTACAAGAACGGCATACCTACAATGATACCCGAGGAGTGCCTTCCGATAAAACTTCCGAAGGTCGATAACTTCAAGCCAACCGAAACCGGTGAGCCGCCATTAGGAAACGCACAGTTGTGGGCATGGGACGAGGTAAACAAGAAGATCGCCGACAAGGCACTCATCGACGGGAAGACAGTGTTTCCTATCGAGCTGTGTACAATGCCGGGGTTTGCCGGTTCGTCGGCATATTATCTTCGCTACATGGACCCAAAGAACCCAGATGCACTCATCTCGGAGGCTGCTGCGGAGTATTGGCAGAACGTCGACTTATATGTCGGAGGTTCGGAACACGCCACAGGTCACCTCATTTATTCCCGTTTCTGGAATAAGTTCCTCTTCGACCTTGAGGTTAGCAAGAGGGATGAACCTTTCCAGAAACTCGTCAATCAGGGAATGATTCAGGGACGCTCTAACTTCGTTTACCGTATTCAGGGCACCAACAAGTTCGTATCACATGGTTTAAGGGAGCAGTATGACGTGACACCAATCCATGTCGATGTGAACATTGTTAAGAACGACGTGCTTGATGTAGAGGCATTCAAAGCATGGCGACCGGAATATAATGACGCCGAGTTCCTGCTCGAGGACGGCAGATACATCTGTGGCTGGGCTATAGAAAAGATGTCAAAGTCGATGTTTAATGTCGTGAACCCTGATATGATTGTCGAGAACTACGGCGCCGATACTCTTCGTCTGTACGAGATGTTTCTCGGTCCTGTGGAGCAGTCGAAACCTTGGGATACCAATGGTATCGACGGCTGTCATCGCTTCCTTAAGAAGTTCTGGGGACTGTATTGGGACCGTGAAGACAACTTCACCGTCGATGACTCAGAGCCTACTGCCGACAACCTTAAGTCGCTGCATAAACTCATAAAGAAGGTTACTGCCGACATCGAGGAATTCTCGTACAACACATCCATATCAGCATTCATGGTTGCAACCAACGAGCTGACACAGCAGAAATGCCATTCACAGCAGATTCTTGAGCCGTTAGTGACACTTATTGCCCCCTTTGCACCACACATCGCAGAGGAGCTTTGGCAGAAACTCGGTAAGGAAGGAAGTGTATGCGACTCTGCATGGCCGGAGTTCAACGCGCAGTATCTCATTGAGAACACGGTAAAGATGCCTGTACAGTTCAATGGCAAGGTGCGTTTCACACTTGATGTCCCTGCCGATGCCGATAAGGACACTATAGCCGAGATGGCAAGAACAGCACCACAGTCAGAGCGTCATCTTGAGGGAAAGGAGATAATTAAACTCGTTGTAGTGCCTGGTAGAATCATCAACTTTGTAATCAAATAACAAGAATAAATATACACAACAGGAGTTTGGCAGGACCGCGATTCTGCTAAGCTCCTTTTAT
>CAJPPF010000198.1 GCA_905372445.1 uncultured Prevotella sp.
GACAAAAGCACTAAGGAAGCATGACGGTAATAACAAATCCAAGAAAATGCGTACTAATGACCGATTTGGGTTTAACTTAAATCCTAATCGGTCATGAGACCGCATTTAGGATATTGATTCTCAATGCCTACAAGATGCAGTAACGGCATCGAAGTGTATATAAAGATTAGGTCGGAGTGTATCACTACAGTCCGACCTAAATAATTTAAGTTTAAAATGATTTGATATATTGAATATTTACTTTAGCTTGCGATATCCATATACGGCACGCTCACCAAGTTCTTCCTCAATGCGGATAAGCTGGTTGTACTTCGCCATACGATCAGTTCTGCTAAGTGAACCTGTCTTAATCTGACCGGCATTTGTTGCTACAGAGATATCGGCAATAGTGGTATCCTCTGTCTCGCCAGAGCGGTGAGAGGTCACTGTTGTGTAACCATGACGGTGTGCCATTTCGATAGCCTCGAGTGTCTCTGTGAGTGAACCAATCTGATTCACCTTTATCAGGATAGAGTTACCGGCTCCAAGCTTTATTCCTTTCTCAAGGAACTTGGTATTTGTCACGAAGAGATCGTCGCCTACAAGCTGACAGCGATCGCCAATCTTTGCTGTGAGTTTCTGCCATCCTTCCCAGTCGTTCTCGTCAAGACCGTCCTCAATAGAGTCGATAGGATACTTCTCAATCAGCTGCTCGAGATAAGCAATCTGCTCATCGTCAGAAAGCTCACGACCGTTAGGATCCTTAGGCATACCATTAGAGAGCTGCTTGTAGTTATAGAAATACTTGCCGTCACGAACTGATGCAAACTCACTTGCCGCACAGTCCATTGCAATCTTAACATCCTTTCCTGGCTCATAACCTGCGTCGCGGATAGCCTGACAGATACTGTCGAGAGCATCCTCAATGCCATTGAGTGCAGGAGCATAACCACCTTCATCACCTACAGCAGTAGAAAGTCCGCGTGACTTCAGCAGTTTTGCCAACGCATGGAAAACCTCAGCACCCATACGGATAGCTTCTTTTACTGTAGGTGCACCTACAGGACGGATCATGAATTCCTGAAAAGCTATAGGAGCAGAAGAGTGAGCACCACCGTTGATGATGTTCATCATTGGAACAGGAAGCACATAAGTGTTTGCACCGCCAATGTAACGATATAATGGAAGATGAAGCGCTTTGGCTGCTGTCTGAGCCACTGCGAGGCTGACACCAAGAATGGCGTTTGCACCAAGGCGGCTCTTTGTAGGAGTACCGTCAAGGGCAATCATCTTATAGTCAATGGCACGCTGATCAAATACAGAGTCGCCTTTAAGTGCCGGAGCAATAATGTTATTAACGTTTTCTACTGCCTTAAGAACACCTTTGCCAAGGTAACGTTTCTTGTCACCATCACGGAGTTCGAGTGCTTCATTCTCGCCTGTAGATGCACCTGAAGGCACACTGGCACGACCCATAACACCATTATCGAGAGTTACTTCTACTTCTACTGTAGGATTACCACGTGAGTCAAGAATCTCACGAGCATAGATCTTTTCTATCTTCATAATCTAATTCTATAATATTTAATTCGAATGTTAATTCAATACTTTCATTCTGACCATTTCAATGAACACCACCGAAGGTCATTTTTATTGTCAATACAGTGTCAATGGATTCCAAACATCATAATCACTGTTTGTTTTCAGGCTTTAAAATCAGGCGCAGGCTCTGCTTGTAGTTAAAGTAGTTCCACATCCAATTGATGAATACGGCAGTCTTATTCTTTACTCCAAGGATAGAACGAAGATGCACTAACAGCCAAAGTAGCCAAGCCGCAAAACCTCCAAACTTCAGTTTTCCAATCTCAACCACAGCTTTCTTTCGTCCGATTGTAGCCATAGTACCCAGATTCCTATATCTGAACTTCTTTAGTTCCTTTCCTTCTTCCATGCGGATGATGTTTGTAGCGAGGTTGCCGGCTTGCTGTATGGCAACCTGTGCGAGTTGCGGATGTCCATTAGGATATTCTCCGTCACCCTCAACAAAACTTTGGTCGCCAATGGCAAAGACATTTTCCATGCCCTTCACCTTATTATATATATCAGTAATTATCCGGTTCCCACGCCCAACACTTTCGTAAGGTATGCCCTCTATTGCGTTGGCTTTGATGCCACTAACCCAAATAACTGTTTCGGAAGCAATAGTGTTGCCGTCTTGAAGAACAATCGTCTTGTCTTTATAATCGACAACAGCTTTGTTGAGAATGATATTCACTCCCATCTCCCTCAAGTCGTTCTCAGCCCTATACGAGGACTTCAAGTCCATAGCCTGAAGGAGTCTGTCGCCGGCATTGACAAGGTATATATTCATTGCATCCACATCAAGGTCGTGATAGTCGCGAGGGATGACGGTCTCTTTCATTTCCGCCAATACCCCGGCTATCTCTACTCCTGAAGGGCCTCCGCCTACGATAACTATGTTCATAAGCGCCTGCTTACGTTCGGCATTGTCTTCGGTTTCGGCACGCTCAAGATTTTCAAATATCTTATTGCGTAGTGACATTGCCTCAGTGACCGTCTTCATAGGATATGTATGTCGCTCGACATTATCATTACCAAAGAAGTTTGTCGTTGCACCTGCCGCCAACACGAGATACTTATAATGTATCGTACCGATTGTAGTCTGTATGGCATTCTCTGCAGGATCAATTGACTTCACTTCACCTAAACGAAAGAAGAAATTCTTCCAGCCCTGAAACATCCTACGGAAAGGAAACGATATATTACTTGGCTCCAGCCCTGCTGACGCCACCTGATATATGAGGGGAGGAAACTGATTGTAGTTATTCTTGTCGACAAGCACCACCTGAAAATCAGTATTCCTAAGGCTCTGTGCAAGATGCAATCCGCCAAGACCACCACCGACGATAACCACACGTGGCTGTTCGTCTCTTTTTATATTTGCCCTCATAACGCTCTATAAGAGTATTGTTGTATTTAAGAAGCACATGCACATATAATTCATATATGGCATCACTCCATGACAATACTATTTCTTAAGAGCTGCAATCCAATTGTCTATACGCTCGTCGATCTGAGAATCGCTCTCGTTTACATCAAGTGCAAGACCAACGAACTTGCCGTCCTCCACTGCTTCCGAGTCATCGTATGTATAAGTAGAAGCATCAACCTGACCTACAACAGCCACACCCTTTGCAACCACTGCATTATAGATTTCGCTCATGCCACCACAGAATGTGTCTGAATAGCTCTCAGCATCGCCACATCCAAACAATGCAACGGTCTTTCCGCTGAGGTCAGCCTGCTCCAACACCTTCAATCCGTCATACCAATCGTCCTGCATCTCACCGGCACCCCATGTAGATGTGCCAAGAAGCAGACAATCGTACCCACCGAGCATGTCAGCATTCAAATCAGTCACATTTATAACTTCTGCGCTAATACGCTCTGCAATTCTTCTTGCATAGTCCTCGCAACTACCAGTTGAAGAACCAAATACTACTAACGTTTTGTCCATTATTTTATTTTAAATTTTTGTTATTATTATAACACTAAATCTATATTATATCCCTATCGAATGTTTTGTC
>CAJPPF010000199.1 GCA_905372445.1 uncultured Prevotella sp.
TCGTGAAATAATGTCTCTCTTCTTATCGGGGGGAGCGTCCACCAAGAAGAGACGCGCTCCCCGATAGCACATAACTAATAAATTATAAACAAAAAATATGAAAAAGTATATTAAACCGACCATGAAGGTCAAGCCTCTTGAAATGGAAAACTGCATCCTCGCCGGCTCCACCAGCGTGGGCATCAGTGAAGACCCCGCCACGGGACCTGCACTGTCGAAAGGTAATAACTTCTTTGGCGACGACGAGGAAGCAAGCGAGGGCAACCGCGGCAATGCTCCGTACTCGGTATGGGGCGAGTAACGTTCCCGCCTGCATTCGTCGGGGGCGCGTCCGCCAATCGGTGCGCGCTCCCCGATAAACCATCATTTGACAAGCAAAATGAGGACAACCACAAGAGAATAAAAAACATGATGATGAATATATTTACTTCAACCAATTATTAACATATTAAATTATCAAATGATTAAATTAAAATGAAACAGAAACTTCTTTTCTTATTGGCGCTGGCCTTCGTCAGCATCAGCGCCATGGGGCAAGTTACGTTCACGGCCATCGGCGGCTCCGATTTCGACGCTGACGAAGGCTCCAAGCTGGCGTGTGACGGAAACATCAACACCAAATGGTGCAAGCGAGGCAACGACAACGTAGACAACTGCTACTTGGTGGTGAAGGCCAGCGAGGCCACCTACATCGAAGGCTTCAGCATGACCACGGGCAACGACAGTGAAACCTACCGCGGGCGCGCTCCAAGGGATTACACCATCTTCGGTAGCGATAACAACACCGACTGGGACGTCATTTATCACCAGCAGGACGACAACCTTATTGAGGACGAGAACTTCAAAACCTACACGGTGTATTGCAACAGCAAGAAGATGTACAAGTACTTCAAGCTATGGATCAAGGCATCGCACAACACAAAGGGCAAAAAGGGCAATGACGGCAGAGTGTTTCAGATTTCCGAGTTCGTCCTGTTGCCGGCTACACAAGGGATGACCTTGATGTCGGGCGATGCCAAGGCCATGGATGGCGAGACCGGACAGAAGTGGGAGGCCAACACCCCCGGGAGCGTTGTGGTGAAAGCCAGCTTAAAATGCTTTCTGAAAGGCTACCAGTTCACTACCGGCAACGACAATGCTGAACACCACGGCCGCAATCCGAAGGACTGGAAAGTGGAAGGTTCCAACGACCAGACCAACTGGACCGTGCTGGACACCGAGACCGGCAACACGGTGATGGAGGACAAGAACTGCTATCCCTACTTCTTCGAGGTAACATCGGCGAGCGTCGGTTACCAGTACTATCGCTTCACCGTCAGCGGCGCGGCGGACGGCACGTATTTCCAGATGGGCGAGCTGGCCCTGAAAGCTGAAGTGGCTCATGAGCACAACTACGTAGATGGCTACTGCACGATTTGCCATCGCCCCGACCCCGCTTACATGACGGTCAATACCGAGGGATTCTATGAGTTAGGCACAGCCGCCCAGATGAAATGGTGGAGCGCGATGGTTGCGGACGGCCATGCCAACATCAACGCCAAGCTGACCGCCGACCTCGAACTCGACAAAAACTTCGTGCTGGTGGGCACAGAAAAACATAAGTATGCCGGCACGTTCGACGGCCAGGGCCACACGCTCACCGTCAACATCGTGGGCACCGGGCAGGGTACTGCCCCCTTCCACCGCACGAATGGCGCCACCATCCGCAACCTTACCATCGCGGGCACCATAACCGCGCCGGCCAATACGGACAATTACCACACGGCCGGCTTGGTGGGCTTCTGTGAAAACACAACCCTCCAGCGTTGCGTCGTGAAAGCCGCCATACATATTGGAAAGAGGTACGACCAGTACTCGGGCGGTTTGATAGGCCATATTTTATCGGGCAATACCACCATCGAAGACTGCGCCTTCATCGGTTCCATCAGAGGCGACGATGGCTACATTTCCAACATCGCCGGTCTCGTAGCCTGGGGCGATGACGGCACGCTGACTATCCGCAACAGCTACGTGAATGCCACCTACACCTACGTGTCGGGACTCAACGCTATCCTGTGCCGGGACAAAGGTTCGCAGAACAACCTGAGCCACGTGTATTATTCCGAGAGGTCTAAAGGCATTGATCAGGATAATAACATGAACGGCAACTTGGGCGAGCAGATCACCAACGAGCAGGTGAAGAACGGCTTTTTGGCCTATCACTTGCAGGCCGGCCGCACCGACCAAGTCTGGGGACAGACGATCGGAACGGACGATGAGCCACTGTTCACCAGTGACGCCGCGAAGCACGTGTATCAGGTAACCTTCGCCTACAACGACAAGAAGGCCTTCCGCTACGCCAACTACGGCAATCCCATCGCCGGCGGCCTGCCCATAGCACGAGACATCCTCGGCGCAAGCTACAACCCCTACAATTCTTATACGCTCACCTTTGCCGATGGCTTCGACGCTACGACCACCGTAACGGCAGACCGCACGGTGAAGGTGCAAATGGCCATCGTCGAGAATGGCTATTTCGCCGTCTCCTCGAAGGCCGACTGGAAGGAGCTCTGCGACTTGGTGAACGGCGGCGAGACCGGCCTCAACGCCAAGCTGACAAAGGACGTAGACCTCGGCACGGACATCGTGATACTGGGAACAGTCCACCAGCAATATTCCGGCACGTTCGACGGACAGGACCATACGCTCTCGTTCAACTGGGATGCCGACAGAGGTAGCTACATTGCCCCCTTCCGGAATGTGAACAACGCCACGATCCAAAACCTGCGCACCAAAGGGAGGATCATGACGGGCGGTGACTATTTGTCCGGATTGGTTATGGAGGCCAATGGCACCACTACCATCTCCCGTTGCGTCACCGACGTGGACATTACGGGAGGCCACCATTCCATTCCACCCTATATAGCGGGCATGGTTACAAATGTAGAGAATGGTGCCTCGGTTATCATCACCGACTGCCTCGTCAAAGGCAGCATCACCGACGCCTCGTGGTTTGCGGGTAAAAGAATCAGCGGGTTTGTAGGTGGCTACAAGGGCACCCGCACGATAACCAACTGCCTCTACTTAGGCACGAGCAAGTACGGAGAGTACTACACCTTCACCTTCGACAACAACGCCACCCTCAACAACTGCTACTACCTCAACGCCTGCGGCAAGCCACAGGGCACGCAGATCACCGAGGCGCAGCTGAAGAACGGCGAGGTGGCCCGTCTGCTGCAGGCCGGCCGCAGCGACCAGTTCTGGCCACAGCTGCTCGGCAGCATCACGGGCATCAACGACGTGACGGTCGACAGGGTAGGCGCAAGGAGCACGGCGGTGTATGACCTGCAAGGGCGCCGCGTGGCCGACCGCTTAGACGACGCCACACGCAACTCGTTGCCCGCCGGCGTGTATATCGTGGGTGGCCGCAAGATGGTCGTGAAGTAACGCCTTCCATCGGGAGCGCGCCCGCCCACCGCACGGCCGCTCCCGAAACCCCGCAACCCTATATATATATAATAAGGTGGAAACGACAACCGACAGCAGCCTTTCCCGAGTGCAAGAAGATGTCCCGTCAAATGGCGGCAGCCTT
>CAJPPF010000200.1 GCA_905372445.1 uncultured Prevotella sp.
AACAAGGTAACTTCTTTATTTTCAACAAGTTGTATTTTAAGAATTATCTTGGAGGAACAATACAGTGGCAGACCACTGGAGAACGCTGGTTCCTGAGTGTTGACGTGGCATGTCGATACCGTAAGAACGTGTCAGGAACTTTCACCACAACACCCGATGACTCCTACACATCACCTCTCAAACCAGACGTCGCGTCAGCAAAGAAACGTATGGTTGAGCAATGCGTGGCGCAAACCCTTGCTTCCTATATGAGCCTTTCCTGTGGCTTGCATGCTGAGTGGCGTCCTTCTTTCATGGATAACATGGGACTGTTTGCCGAGACGCATGCCGCCTACCGCGAGAATGATGTGGCGAACAACAAAGGTTATTCGCTGTACGCCTCGGTAGGAATCACTTTCTGATACGAGGACTCGCTCCGAGTAGTGTGGCGATGGGCGTTAAGTAACAAGGCAATGGATACCCTCATGCCGCATTCAGCCATTCAAGTTAAATCAATAATATTATTAACAATATTCTTTATGAAGAAATTTCTCTTATTCTTAGCCGTAGCCATGGTTGTACAGAACGCAACGGCACAACAGTTGCCACATGATCCATCTATACGTAAGGGTCAGCTGCCCAACGGCATGACCTATTACATTCGCCACAACGCACAGACACCGAATGTGGCAGACTTCTACATCGCACAACGCGTAGGTTCAATACTTGAAGAGCCACGCCAGAGAGGATTGGCACATTTCCTTGAGCATATGGCTTTCAATGGAACAGAGCACTTCCCCGGAGCTGAAAAGGGAGGACTGCGAGAGTGGTGCGAGCGCAAGGGCATCAAATTCGGTGCGAACCTTAACGCTTATACCAGCGTTGACGAAACGGTCTATAATATCTCTTCCGCTCCTGTCGACAAAGAGGGCGTCACCGACACCTGTCTGCTGATACTGCACGACTGGAGTCACTCACTGTTGCTACGCGATGACGAGATAGATAAAGAGCGTGGCGTGATTCACGAGGAATGGCGCACACGACGTTCTGGCATGGCTATGCAGCGATTAATGGAAGAAGCACAGTCAGTAATTTACAAGGGTACGAAATATGAAGACTGTCTGCCCATCGGATCAATGGACGTTGTAGACAACTTTCCTTACCAGGATCTGCGCGATTACTATCATAAGTGGTATCGCCCCGACCTGCAGGCTGTCATCGTTGTAGGCGATATTGACGTCGACCAGGTAGAGCAGAAAATAAAGAATCTATTCTCTCAAATCCCGAAACCCGAAAATCCTGCGGAACGGATTTACTATCCTGTGCATGACAATGAGAAAATGATCCTTTTCCAAAAGCAGGACAGCGAACAACCTATAACGCTGTTTACCCTCTACATGAAACGTGATGCTGTGGCGCGAGAGGAGCGTAACACCGAAAGTTACTATCGCGACGGCTATTTGGGCGACATTGTACGGCAGGTCATGAACGACCGCTTACGGGAGCTGACGGAGAAAGCCAATGCGCCTTTCATTTCAGCCTCGCTGCGCGACGGTTCGTTCTTCCTTTCAAGCACGAAGGACGCTACCAGTGGTTTTGCAGCTTGTAAGCAGGAGAATGTGACGGGCAGTATCACAGCTCTGGTTGCAGAGATGGAGCGTGCGCGTCAACATGGCTTTACGCAAAGCGAAATTGACCGTGCAAAGGCAGAATTGCTTCGAGGCATGGAAAATGATTATGCCGAGCGTGATAAGGAGCGCAATGGCAAGTATGTGCGGCAATGTCTCGGCAATTTCACTGATGGTGAACCCATGCTGTCAGCCGGACAGGAGTTGCAGCTTGTGAAACGACTTGACAAGAGCGTCACCCTTGCCGACGTGAACCGTATGGTGCTCGAGATGATTAGCGACAGAAATCAAGTCGTGACCCTTTACGGTCCGGAAAAAGACGGCTTCAAGCTCCCCTCTAATGAGGAAGTAGAACAAGCCATTTTAACGGCGCAGTCACAGACATACGAAGCTCCAAAGGAGGAGAAAGTGCCAGCGAAACTGATGCCTGTCTTACCCCGGAAAGGTAAGATCGTATCAGAAAAGGAGGTGAGCAACGGTTATCGTGAGTTCACACTCTCTAATGGTATGCGTGTCTACGCACGCCAAACCGACTTCAAGGCTGACAACATTTCTATGTATCTCTTTTCTCCTGGCGGCAAGAATGTCTATCCCGACAGCGACATGCCATCAATGCAATATCTCGCTTCTGTAATTAACAGTTCCGGTGTGGCTGGCTTTAGCGAGAGCACGCTTGAGAAGATGCTTGCCGGAAAACAAGTGAGCGTCAGTCCTTACCTTAGCGATGAGACCGAGGGCATGCGTGGTTCGAGCAGTGTCAAGGACTTCGAGACGATGTTGCAGCTCACCTACCTCTACTTCACCTCGCCTCGAAGAGACGATGAGGTTTTCCAGAGTATGATGAACCGGCAGGCTTCCTTCCTCACTAATCGCGACATGAGCCCCAACGTGCAGTACAACGACTCGGTCGTGAGCATACTCTACGGCAACCACCCACGTCAGGCTCCAGTCAAGAAGGAAGACCTCAGCAAGGTGAGCCTTGACCGCATCATGCAAATCTATGCCGAGCGCTTTGCCAATGCAGGCGACTTCAGCGTAATCCTGACGGGCAGCATGGATATGAAAAAACTTCGTCCGCTACTCTGTCAGTATCTTGCGTCTCTCCCTGCCGATAGTGGTCGGGAGCAAGTGAAAGACAGAGGGGTTAATGTCCGCAAGGCAAATGAAAGACATGTGTTTGCCAAGAAACAAGCCACGCCGTCGGCGCTAACCAATATTTATTTCACCGCGCCAATCGCCTACACAGCAGACAATGACCTGCGCCTTGATGTCCTTTGCCAGCTCATGCGCATGGTTTACACAGAGAAAGTGCGCGAGGAGAAGGGAGGAACCTACGGTGTCAGCATCAACGGAACGATGAGCCAGTTCCCGGCTGATGAGGCTTTGGTGCACATCAATTTCCGTACCGACCCCAACAAGTACGACGACCTTTTGCCTATCATCTACGAGCAGCTCTATGCCATGGCTGCACATGGTCCCGAGGAGAAAGACCTTCAGAAGGTGAAAGAGTATGAGTTGAAGACCTATGGACAGGTAACCATGATGAACAATTATTGGGAACAGGTGAAGTACAAGGAATTGCGTTACGGAATCAACTTCGACAGCGATTATTGCAATCGCGTCAAGGCTCTTACCACCGAAGATATTCGTATGCTTTGTCGCGAATTGCTGGAAAGCAATAACTGCATACAGGTAACGATGTTGCCCGAGTAGGCTCTTCGGTATTGCCCTTTTAGCCAAAATCGGTCATTAGAGTCCTCGACTGATTTTGTTCGATTGTTGAGCAGATGTGCTGACGTTTCATCGAAGGCGTAGCGGGCTACGGCGAGATGAAATGACAGCGCAGATGTCGGCAAGCGGACTAAAGCAGGCAGG
>CAJPPF010000201.1 GCA_905372445.1 uncultured Prevotella sp.
GTCCGAGCATATAGAACCCGTCGGCGGCGATGTCGTGTGTAGCGCTGGCGAATGCCAGCACCCAGAAGAAGAACAGTGACCCTTGAAGCCAGAACGACATAGGGATTGTGAACGCCACTCCACCAAAGGCAGCACCGATAAGGAGTTCCATTGTCGTTATCCACCAACGCTTAGTACGTATTATGTCGATGAAAGGACTCCACAGCGGTTTTATCACCCACGGCAGATACAGCCACGAGGTGTAGAGTGTGATTTCTGTGTTTGAGAGTCCGAGTTGCTTATACAGGACAAGCGAAATGGTCATCACTGCAACGTAAGGCAGTCCTTCTGCAAAGTATAGAGTCGGTATCCAGCTCCACGGTGATTGCTTCATCATCAGTATGGTTTATTAAAAAGTTCTTGTTAATGCTTATATGCGTTTTCTACGCGAGCGTCATTTAATCCTGCGAGTTATAGTTTTCTGTATCTTATCTTGGTCCCGTTTGCCTCGAGAACCATTGTGTTGTTATTCAGTTCTACGACATCGAAGCTACAGTCTACGGCATAATATCCCCACGGCGCAATAAGGTCGATTTCTTCCGGAGTAATCAGTTTGTCGACATTATTATCTTCTAAATATTTAGAGCGATGAGTGAATGTATGGAAACGCAACTTATTTCCTTTATGCTCGAAATAACTGAAGTATTTGCGAATACCGAGTTCTCTCGAGCCGAACATGTGGACTTTCAGTTGGAACGAGCAGTACAATCTTTTGCCCTTAAGGTCGGTCTTCGCTCCATGTTCTTCTTTCTCAACCAATTGCCACTGACCGTCGAGAGCACCATTTGCAGGAAGTTTGTCGCATGATGCTACGATGCAGCACACAAAAGCGAACAGTACAAATACTGACTTTTTCATAGTTTGAATGTCTTTCTTATCGTGAGTTGAACTCCGCTGTTGTTTCCTATCAGTTTACCCTTATCGATTCCTATGCCGACTACTGCCTGCCAGCCTTTGAATAATGAGGGATTGGCAGATGTCTCAAGCAAGAAATACTGTTGGTTTGTCGGGTCGTCTAAAGGGGCATCGTACGAGCCCCAGTTGCGAGTGAATGTTGCCAGAGCGCGCCAGTTCAACCATTTCAGCGGATTGCCCGACAGTCCGAAATGCCAAGCCGTCAGGCGGTTGTTGAAGAATACGAGTGAGTGGTTGTCGTTATAGATTGGCGACAGTAGCAAAGGGTTGCCGTTGGCTTGTCCCCGGTGCTGATATCCGGAATAGAGGTTGTGGTTGTAGTAGTTGTCCATTCCGTTCATTTTGTCGGGAATGTTCTTTGCCGCATCATGTAGTATGGCGCCACTCTGGTCGCGTGTGCTCATATGCTCTATCGTCACTGCCGACAGATATGGGTTGTCGGGCAGTGTGATGTCTGCCCCCAGAAGGTGGTCGTAGATGCCGTATTGCACGAACATCATGCTCTGGTCTTCAAAGTATCGCTCGAATCGCCCTGCCACGCTCCAGTTGCTGCCATGCCATTTTAAGCGCATAATCCACGAGCCAAAATGATTGCCGGCAGTATTCTTTGAACTGCCATCGGTCTCGTCGGTGCCTTGCGATATCAGCGCGTTGATGAATGCACGGAAATTAACAGGATGCTTTACGGTTGTAGGTTCTTCGAATACTCGTCCGAAGACATTGTAGCTTGTACCACCGAACTGCGCGCCCATTTGCAGTCCAAGCTCATAGGTCAAAGGTATGCGAGCATCTTCCTTACCGAATTTCAAATATATGGCTTTCTCGTGGTAGAGCACATTGCCCGTGTAGTGCTCGCCTTTACGGACGAACGATTTCTGCCAATCCCCGTCGGTGGTCATACCATATGAGCCGTGAATCTTTATTTTCCAGAAATCATTTGTCCAAGGAACAGAAAACCAGTCGACGTCTAACGACAGCTGAGGAATGGGTAGAGAGTTCCAACCGTAGGTCATGGCTCCGCTGCTCAACATCTGATTGGAAAGCAACGGCACTCGCCTCTTGGCACCTGCAGTGATGAGAAATTTCTTGTAACTGCCTTCTACATAAGCCTGATTCACCACGAACGTACTGCTGTGGTTTGCCGCCACTGCAAGGTCAAGACCATAGCCCAGACGCCAGTTCTTCATTGAGTCTACGACAATAGGACGGGCTGCTGCAACGCGAATATAACAGTTCTTTTCGTCAAGCGATGACAGTCCGTATTTATTGGCGTTGAGCCACAGCGGTGTCTTGCCGTCACCAAGACTGCCCTGAGCCTCAGTGGTCACTTCCACACCACTGAAAATCTCACTTACGCCCTGCCCCCACACGCTATCCGCCATCGAGGCAAAACCAACTAAACAGACGATAAAACGTTTTATTCTCATAACTGCGGTCATAGTTTTCCTATTATACAACGTTCGAACACACGAAATATTGCTTAAGAGTCGCAGAAACTTCGTTAATTAATCAGACGTTATAACCATGCAGTGCATATATTCGGAGTAAAGTATTACGCGAGTGCAGAATAAGAAAGGTCTTGTAAAAGTTACAGAAATCTGATCCGGAACTTGATGTATAGTAAAGAAAAATTACTGTCGTGATTTTCAGCGAAAGAGAAAACTAAAAACAACGATTTGCCAAGTCTACATGACATAAAACCACTTTGTCGAGAAGTGACCAAAGCCGAAAATAGACTAATTCCATGCTTTTTCCGACAAAAAGCGACGATTCTTTATACTGCAAAGGGCGGTTTTATAGTCAAGAAACGGCGGTATTAGCCTCAATAAACGGCGGTTCTTGAAAATGATTCTTGTTTTTGTCGGCATCAAAAACGTTTATCTCGTTGATTACCAATGCCTTTTGCGTAATGCTCCAAAATAGCGTTTTTCGTCAACGAATGACAATGCGCCGGCAAATATCGGCTGTACGTGCAGTTAGAATAGCCTTTTTGTTGAATTTATTCGCATCTGTCGCAGGGGCATGATTCATCACGCTTAAGCCCAGTGTGTTGGTCTTATTTCGTAGCTCTGGAGCGATTATTTGTTTTAACCCGAATCGGTCAATAGATTCCTAAGTGATTTCGTCTGATTGTTGAGCAGACCAGCGAGCCTTGTTACCGTGGGCGTAGTGGGCTACGGCGAGGTAATAGGCTTGTAAGATGCCACACAAGCTGACGAAAGCAGTAGGAAAGCTTTTGTTCGTTAAAAATAAAAAGGCACTGCGGTCTATTGACCGATTTGGGTTTAACGAAGGAAGGCGTAACGTGATAAATCAAGCCCCTTCAGTTTGCACATGCCGGTTGTTTTATGCAATGCTTATACCGAACTGGGATAAACCCAAATCTGTCACTATACAACATTTTGAAGTAAACGCATAGCAATACAAATATTAGTATATGCAACTACTGCTGTCTTTAAAATCACCTCTTTTGAGTATTGTCTTATTGTTTTTCTCTTTTTATCTTTGCATCACATTAAT
>CAJPPF010000202.1 GCA_905372445.1 uncultured Prevotella sp.
CTACCTCTATGGTAGCCTGCACTGAGGACTACACCGATTGGACCAATCCTCAGCACAACGACCAGCCTGCTGTTGTGTCATTCGGCAATGGTAGCGTTGCTGCGGTGGGACTGATTGATTATGCTGACGAGGCTGTGTCGGCTGCGGAGTTTGTGCAGGTTTGCAAGATTACAGCACCTACAGCATCTAATGCCGCTTACAACAAGGTTGCTTATAAAATCAATCTGGGCAATGCTGCCTATGATGTTGATGCTAAGGGTAATATGTCGGTTGCCGAACTGAAGAAATATGTAGAGGATATTTACGGCAAGGCTCCTGATGTGCGCGAGATAAAGGCTACCGTCGACCAGTGGATTTCTAACGGGAAGTCAAGTGTCAGGACTGCTCAGTCAGAGGCTTTCAATGTAAATGTTAAGCTGTTGGCTCCTCATATCTCTGAGAATTATTACGTTGTCGGTGGCTCGCTCGATTGGGAGGCTTCGGCTAAGAGCAAGGCACAGAAGTTCGAACATAGTTCTAAGAGCGTTTATGACGATCCTGTATTCACAATCACCATTCCTGCTGCTGCCACCGGCGACACATGGTTTGCTATCGGCGACGACGAGGCGCTTGAGGCTATTCCTGGCGATTGGAACAAACTGTTTGGTACTACAGGTGAGAGCACTGACCTGAAGGGCGGATTGAAGACGCGTGCCGAACTCGGAGGCGACCATTCTTTATGTGTGCCTGAGGGTCCTAAGTTCCTCAAGATTACTATCAACATGATGGACTATACTTACTCTATCGAGCCGATATCTTTCCAGCCATACATATACTATGTAGGTACTGCCAACGGATGGAACAACACAGCAACGGGTGTCTCTCAGAAACTCGCCCTTGAGGATGCTGCCACAGGTACGTACGGTGGTTATATCTACTGTAAGGAGGAGTCGTATGGCAACACATTCAAATTCCTTAAGGAGTATGGCAACTGGGATACTTGCTACGGTCAGTCTGACATCGAGACTTTCAACGGTCCTATGGAGGCATTCGCAAGCGACAATAACATCAATGCTACAGCAGGTACCGGTGTTTATAAGGTAGAGTTCTCTGTCATAAAGAAGACCTTCACTGCAACAAAGATTGATTACATGGGTGTGACCGGCGATTTCACAGGATGGAACGAAGGTGTTGAGATGACATGGAATGAAGCTGCGTTCTGCTATGAGGCAACTGCCGCTGTTACAGCTGCAGGCTGGAAGTTCCGTGCTAATGGAAAGACTGACCCTGACTGGAAGATAAACTTTGGTGGTGAACTGAATAATCTTACAGTAGGTGGTAACAACATCTCTGTCGTTGGCAGCAAGATTAAGCTCTATCCTTGTCGTACGACAAGCAATAACATCTACGCTACTGTAGAATAATAATATTTAATCGAATATGAAAAAGTTAATGATAATAGCAGCTTCAGCAGCACTCCTTCTTGGAGTGCCTGCAGGAGCACAGGCACAGGAAGAGGTCGACTACTCTGCCGGTCACAACTTCATCACTGTTCAAGGTGGCGCGCAAGCTACACTGACGCACTACAAGTTCATGGATCTTGTAACTCCTCAGTATGCCCTTTCTTTCGGTCGGTATTTCAACGATAAGATAGGTGCACGCTTACATGTTCAGGGGTATAAGATTAATTCCGGCTTTAAGGCTGACCGTTACGCGTTCCTTTCTGCCGACCGGAAGTATGGCTTCAAGGATATAACGGGCGATATTGATCTGCTTGTCAACTTATCTAATCTGTTAAATCCTAACCGCACTGGTCGTGCTTTCAACTGGTATGGCGTTCTCGGCTTCGGTGTGAACTATACATGGGGCACTGGCGAGTTCAACAAGATTATCGCCATGTCAAATGCCGGCAACTACTATATGGGGCAGGAACAGTGCGGAAATAAGCACTCTTCTTTCAACGGACGCTTAGGAACAGGTGTTGAGGTGAACCTCTCAAAGAACTTCGCTATATCTCTCGAGGCTGATGCCAACTACAAGAATGACCAGTTTAACTATAAGTTCAACGACCGCTGCGACTGGCAGGTTGCTGCTTTCGTAGGTCTTACTTATAAGTTCGGCGTGAAGACGGTAAAGAAGGAGAAGGTCGTGCCAGAAGAGGTATGGGAGACTCGCGTAGACACCGTATGGTATAACGACACAGAGTATAAGACTGCTGAGGTGGCAGAAGAACTGCGCCGCGACATTCACTATCAGATTCGTAAGGCTGATCCGGTCAGCGAGAGAATCATTAAGGAGATTGTCGACTTCGTGAAGAGTCACAAGGACGTGAAGGTTGTTGTCACCGGTTATGCCGACAAAGGCACCGGTAACGCCAAGCTCAACATGAAATATTCTGAGGAACGCGCTGTAGCCGTAGCCGATGCACTGAAGGATGCCGGCGTTTCTGCCGACATGATTACTGTAGAGTGGAAGGGCGATACTGTCCAGCCTTTCGCTGAGAACGACGAGAACCGCGTCGCAATCACTGTCGTTTCAGGTAAGGCAGAGAAGAAAGAACCTGTCACAGTGAAGAAGTTCCGCACTGAAGAAAAGCGCGTCAGAATACAGTAATTGCAGCGGCAATTTGAAACAACTTATTTATATTCCGGTTAGGGATAAGTTTTTCTTTAAACCCGAATCGGTCATTAGAGTCCTTGCCTGATTTTGTTCGATTGTTGAGCAGATGTGCTGGCGTTTCATCGAAGGCGTAGCGGGCTACGTCGAGATGTAATGACAGCGCAGATGCCGGCAAGCGGACTAAAGCAGGCAGGAAGCATGAAGGTAATAACAAATCTAAGCAAATGCGGTCTAATGACCGATTCGGGTTTAACCCTTATGTCAGTTCGAAATAAAAATGCCGGAGCATCCAAACCCGGTTTACTCCGGAATGAGTGGAAAAGAGTTAATCGTAGCAGGAAAATATAATTACAAAAAATAAGTTTATTCTGCACACAAAAGGTATGAGCAAGAGAAAGAATCTACAAAATACGAACCTGCAAAGTGAAAAAAACGAAGATCATATTCCACTGTAGCTCAACGTATTACAAAGACCGCAAAGAGAGTTTTCTAAAAAGGGTGCTTTTAGCGTCAAGAAACAACGGTTTTAGGCGTAAGAAACGGCGGTTCTTGGATGTAGAACCGACGGAATTAGAAAAGCAAAAAGACAGAACAAGAAAAGCAAACCATAGCGACGGATGATTTATTTTTACATTTGAACCTATTGGTGTCTGGTAAACAAATTATAGCGATGAATCAAATAGGATGAAAACGCGAGGAGCATGAATTTATCAAGCTCCTTCGACGGTTGACGCGTTTGTTTTACTTGCAAGGCGGAACGTGATGAATCACGCCCCCACGCTTACCAGTTAGGGATAAATCATTCTTTAACCCGAATCGGTCATTAGACCGCATTTGCTTAGATTTGTTATTACCTTCAT
>CAJPPF010000203.1 GCA_905372445.1 uncultured Prevotella sp.
CGATAAAGGGGAAATTAAAAGCAAACAATGAAAGTTCAACTTCATTATTTCTGTTTTTGAGTGCGTTCTTTTATGATTTAAAAGTTAATCAAACAAATATAAGTATCAAAATGAATTTAAGAAGACTTTTACTTCTGTTGGTTATGATTTGCGCCGGCATTACTATGTCATTCGCGCAGATAAAGGCGTCTGGAACTGTTGTCTCTTCGGAGGACGGTTTCCCAGTTATCGGCGCTACAGTGGCTGTTGTCGGAACAAATACCGCTACAGTGACTGACGTTAACGGTCATTTCCAGATAGATGTTCCTGCAGGAAAGAAGCTGCAGTTCTCTTATGTGGGTTGTAAAACCGAAGTCTTTACACCAAAAACTAACATGGAAGTTACCCTTCAGCCTGATGCTAACATGGTTGAGGAGGTCGTTGTGACCGGTATGCAGAAGATGGACAAACGTTTGTTCACCGGTGCAACAACAAAGGTGGATGCAGAGAAAGCAAAGCTGGATGGTGTTGCAGATATCTCTCGTTCGCTTGAAGGACGTGCAGCTGGTGTGTCTGTTCAGAACATATCAGGTACTTTCGGTACAGCTCCAAAGATTCGTGTTCGTGGTGCTACCTCAATCTATGGTAGTTCAAAACCGCTTTGGGTTGTCGACGGCGTAATCATGGAGGACGTTGTAGAGATTGAGGCTGATGCCCTTTCATCAGGTGATGCCAACACGCTTATCTCTTCTGCTATCGCCGGACTTAATGCCGACGATATCGAGTCATTCCAGATTCTTAAGGACGGTTCGGCTACTTCTATATACGGTGCACGCGCTATGTCAGGTGTCATCGTTGTAACAACAAAGAGAGGTAAGAGTGGACAGAGCCGTATCAGCTATACAGGTGAGTTCACAATGCGTCTGAAGCCAAGCTACTCACAGTTCAATATCATGAACTCGCAGGATCAGATGTCAGTATATAAGGAGATGTATAATAGCGGATTCTTCTCATTCGCTCGTTCTTATCGTGCATCAAGTTCAGGTGTATTCGGTAAGATGTATCATCTCATGAACAGCTATGATGCCACTAAGGGTGCTTTCGGGTTGCCTAATACCGAAGAGGCTATGGCAGGATACCTGAAAAAGGCAGAGTATGCAAACACTGACTGGTTCGACATCCTGTTCTCAAATGCCATTCAGCAGAATCACTCTGTTAGCATGAGTACAGGTACAGACAAGGCTCAGTACTATACATCATTCTCTATCATGAATGACCCGGGCTGGACAAAGAAAAGCAATGTGAACCGTTATACGATGAACGTGAACGCTCTCTATAACCTTAACAAGAAAGTTACCGTGAACCTTATCGGTAATGGTAGCTATCGTAAGCAGCAGGCGCCGGGTACAAATAACCGGAGCGTTGACCCTGTGAACGGTAGTGTAAGCCGCGACTTCGATATCAACCCATACTCTTATGCGTTGAACACTTCACGTACACTCGATCCAAACGAGTATTACATAAAAAATAACGCTGCGTTCAATATCTTGCATGAACTTAATAACAACTACATGGAGTTGGACGTTGTCGACATGAAGTTCCAGGGTGAGTTGAAGTATAAGCCAATTCGCACAGTAGAGCTCTCTGCACTTGCAGCTTACAAGTTCTCCACAACAACGCGTGCAACAAAGATTACCGAGTACTCAAATCAGGCTCTTGCATTCCGTGCTATGGACGACGCCACAATGCGTGACGCTAACCCTTGGCTCTACACTGACCCTGATGTGCTGAACGCTCTGCCGGAATCAGTGCTGCCTAACGGTGGTTTCTACAACGAGAACAAAAACAAGATGAACTCTTGGGACTTCCGTGCTACAGCTCAGTATAACGATGCTTTCTATAATGATACACACATCGTCAATCTCTATGGAGGTATGGAGGTGAACGACATCGTACGTTCTGCTTCTGCATTCCAGGGCATAGGTATGGATTATTCAAAGGGTCTTCTCGCAAACTATAACTATAAGTACTTCAAGCAGGCTATCGAGGAGAATAACATATACTACGGTCTTGCTAATGGCTACAGCCGCGAGGTTTCTTTCTTCGGTACAGGAACATACTCTTATAAGGGTCGTTACACATTTAACGGAACTGTACGTTATGAGGGTTCAAACCGTCTCGGTAAGGCGACATCAGCTCGCTGGCTGCCTACATGGAATATTTCAACTGCATGGAATGTTCACGAGGAGCCTTGGTTCGAGAAGACATTCAAGAACTATCTTACACATGCTACTCTTAAGGCAAGCTACTCTCTGACCGGTGATAAGCCTGCTGTTACAAACGCACAGGTAATCATCAACAGCTACACTCCTTGGCGTCCTTATTCTACTGACCGTGAATCAGGATTGGATATACGTTCTTTCGCCAACGATGAACTTACATACGAGAAGAAGCACGAGCTTAACATCGGTATTGACCTCGGTTTCTTTAACAACCGTATCAATGTTGCTTTCGACTGGTATCGTCGTAACAACTACGACCTGATTGGTCCTAAGACCACAACTGGTGTAGGTGGTTCGATTATGAAGTATGCTAACGTTGCTTCAATGAAATCAAATGGTGAGGAACTTTCTATCTCTACACGTAACATCGTGAAGAAGGACTTCAGCTGGACAACCGACTTCATCTTCTCTCACACTACCTCAGAGGTGACAGACCTTGATGCGCAGAGTCGTATCATAAGCATGATCAGTGGTTCCGGTTTTACAAAAAAGGGTTATCCTTACCGTGCGCTGTTCTCTATCAACTTCCAAGGTCTGAATAACAGAGGACTCCCTACATTCATTAACGAAAATGGTGAGAAGACTGTCAGCAATCACTTCTTCCAGTCTTACGACCTCTCACATCTTGTCTACGAAGGTCCTACAGATCCAACTATCACAGGCTCTTTCGGTAATATCTTCAAGTACAAGAATCTCTCTCTTAATGTTTTCATTACTTATAGCGGCGGTAATGTGGTTCGACTCGACCCGACATTCGCTTCTGCTTATTCTGACCTTTCTGCTATGCCACGCGAGTTTATCAACCGCTGGACAAAGCCAGGTGATGAGGCTTTCACAAACATCCCTGCAATAGCCGACCTTCGTCAGATTCAGAGTGACACAAGGCTTGCTTATGCTTACAACGCATATAACTACTCTACGGCACGTACGGCAAGTGGTGACTTCATACGTATGAAAGAGATTTCTGTCGGCTATGAATTCCCGGCAAGCTTGGTCCGTCATCTCGGTATTAACTCTCTCGGTATGAAACTTCAGGGCACCAACCTCTTCCTTATCTACTCTGATAAGAAGCTCAACGGTCAGGATCCTGAGTTCTTTAACTCTGGTGGTGTGGCAGTGCCAATGGCTCGTCAGTTCACATTTACACTGCGTGTAGGAATCTAAAAAAATGTTCAAAATAATAAAGT
>CAJPPF010000204.1 GCA_905372445.1 uncultured Prevotella sp.
AAATAAAGTCATAATAAAATATGAAAGACGAAAGACGAAATGCTAAAGTATCAAGTTTGATAAGAATGGATAAAAATATTTATGCTGCCATTGCGATGGCACTGTTCGAATTCCAAGGCAATAATGTTCACGATAAGGAGTCGAGCATCATCACAATAAAGTCAAAGAGCACGATGTGGGATGCAAAGTTCCAGAGCTTTACACAGAGACCTTAAGAAGGACATTCAAAGAAGAAAAGGAAACAAGGATATGAATACATTCAAATACACTATCAACGGTAAAGAATACACGGTTGATATTGATGATGTAAAGGACACATCAGCCAAGGTAACAATCAACGGAGAGTCATTCAATGTTGAAATAGAAAAGCAGAAAGAGCCTGAAAAGAAGAAGCCGGTTCTCGGGCAGTCAAAAGCAGAGGAAGGTTCTGAAGAACAAACAAGTTCGGCAAAAATCAATACCAACAATGCCCTGAAAGCACCACTGCCTGGTGTCGTCACAGAGATAAAAGTCGCTGTAGGCGATGAGGTAAATGCAGGCGACACATTAGTTGTCCTTGAGGCTATGAAGATGGCAAACAACCTCGAAGCAGAAAAGAGTGGAAAGGTCACAGCTATCTGCGTGAAAGTAGGCGAAAGCGTGATGGAAGATACTCCATTAGTAGTGATAGAATAGCTTTATCACTCCCAAAAGGGATAAACATAAGTCCTTGATTGTCTGTCGGCAAGCGATAGCACAGAGGCAGCCTCATTCAAAAGAGTGAGGCTTTAATACTTAAAGATAATTTTTAGACATGTCAAAGAAAATACTGTTCATAAACCAAGAGATAACGCCATACGTACCAGAAACGCTGCTGTCCACACTTGGGCAGAACTTACCTGAAAGCATACAAGCGAAGGGACTTGAGATAAGAACCTTCATGCCCAAATGGGGAACAATAAATGAGCGTCGTGGTATGTTGCACGAGGTGATACGTCTCTCAGGAATGAACATTACTATTGGAGGAAATGACCATCCGCTACTTATTAAGGTCGCATCAATACCTGTGTCACGTCTGCAAGTTTACTTCATCGACAACGAAGAATTCTTCTCAAAGCGAAAGATGACAACTGATGATCAGGGTACCGAATACACTGACAATGGCGAACGTGCCATTTTCTTCGCACGTGGCGTTCTGGAGACTGTGAAGAAGCTACGATGGGCACCTGACATTATATTATGCCAAGGGTGGATGAGTGCTGTCGTTCCTCTATACCTGAAGAAAGTCTTCAAGGAAGAACCGTGCTTCGCGGAAACAAAAGTCATAACAAGCCTCTTTAGCAATAAGCTTAACAATGAACTTGGCGAACGTTTCAAAAAGTGTGTTGAGCATCAGAATGTAACAGCATACACTCTCGCCGATTATAAGGACAACTTCGATTTCATAGAACTGTGCAAGCTCGCACTTGACTACAGCGACGGCGTAGCTATAGCATCAGATAATGCTAATCCCGACCTGATAGAATATGCAAGAAGTATGAAGAAACCTATCTTGGAATATTCTGGCGACGATTACAGCGATGCATATATGCAATTCTTCGAGGAAATAACACAATAAATATATTATAATGAACATAAAATCACTCCTTATCCTTGCCTGTGCCGCATTATGCTTTGTGGCATGTGACGAGGATACCGATACGCTTGGCTCAAGTCTTACAAGCAATACGGACCATTTGGAAATTTCTACTGACACGTTTGAGGTCAGCACACGTTCCATACTCATCGACTCCGTATATGCACGAAACACCACAAGCTATCTCGGAACAGTACGCGATCCGGAAACCGGTGAATACTTCACTGCGAACTTCATGACACAGTTTCACACCCTTGAGAACTATAATTTCCCTGAGTTGGATTCTATTATCAGCCGTGATGAAAATGGCATGGTACAAGCAGACTCATGCGAGTTACGCATCTTCTTTTCTGGTTTCTATGGCGACTCACTATCTTCAATGAAGTGTGCAGCCTATGAGTTGGATAGACCAATGAAGCAGAGTATACGCTACTACTCTAATTTCGACCCAAAGAAAGAAGGACTTTTACGTAAAGGGGGAGTTAAAGCAACATCGGTATATTCACTTACAGATATGAACATACCACGTGCAAATCGCGAACATTCCAATTACAGTAAGAATATAAGAATATCGCTCAACGAGCCATATACTGATAAGGAAGGAAAAACTTATAATAACTATGGTACGTACATAATGCGTAAGTATTATGAACATCCTGAATATTTCAGCAACTCTACGCGCCTGACAAATAATGTCATACATGGATTCTACATCGAATCAACAAGCGGTATAGGAAACATAGCATACGCTACTATAACGCAACTGAATGTCTACTTCCGCTTTAAAAGCAAATCGAAGTCTACCGACAAGACCGGTATGAATTCCTATGCCGGCACACAAGAAGTGATGCAACGCACTAACTTCGTCAACAACAAATCTACTATGAAGAAACTTGTTGATGACGAGACATGCACATATCTGAAGACCCCTGCAGGAATATTCACAGAGATGACACTCCCTGTAGAACAAATTTGTGGAGGACATGCCAATGACACAATCAACAGTGCAGAGATTACTCTTCAACGCATAAGAAACTCAGTAGAGTCAAAGTATACATATGATATACCAGCCACAGTATTGATGATTCCTAAGGATAGTCTGCACTCTTTCTTCGAGAACAAAGACATTATAAACAATAAGACGTCTTTCCTTGCAACGTATAGCAAGACGAATAACACCTATACCTTTAACAACATAGGTTCTCTCATTAAGGCTATGCAGCATGCAAAAGAATCAGGTGAGACATCTGCTGACTGGAATAAGGTCGTGATTATTCCTGTGACGACAACCACCAATACATCTAAGGAGATTATAAAGATTGTCCACAATATGTCACTATCAAGCACACGTCTTGTCGGAGGGGCAAAGAACCCTAACTCTCCGATAAAGATTAATGTCATATATAGTAAATATAAATAATGTATATGGCAGACAACTTTCTTGAATATGCCCGCGAGAGCTACGAGAAAAAGAAAGCGGAATGGCTTAGAAAGAAACGACATCTCCCAAAGAACAGTATCACGAGAGAAATCAATAAGCCTGACGACGAGGCATTATAGCAATTAAACCCAAATTGGTCATTAGAGTCCTTGACTGATTGTGTTCGATTGTTGAACAGATGTGCTGGCGTTTCATCGAAGGCGTAGTGGGCTACGGCGAGATGTAATGGCAGCGCAGATGTCGGCAAGCGGACGAAAGCAGTAA
>CAJPPF010000205.1 GCA_905372445.1 uncultured Prevotella sp.
CCATGCAACCGATTACGCAGAAAGTAGATGAAATTTTGAAACTGATATGAAATAATTTTCATTTTCGCTTGTAAGTTCCAAAAGAAAAGACTAACTTTGAGGACGGTTAATTACAGGGAGACATCCCTTAATGACATCTATATTACAATAATCATACAATCTAAATAACACAGCATGAGTTATCTTAAACTTGAAAAAGCCTTGATGACAAACCTTGATGTATCGATGCGCAGAGAAATTCTGCGTACCAATCGTTCAGGTGCTTACTCTTGTTCTACTGTTGTTGACTGCAATACACGTAAGTATCATGGTCTGCTTGTTGTACCTGTTCCCGAGTTGGACGATGAGAATCATGTACTCTTATCCTCACTTGACTGTACAGTTATTCAACATGGAGCAGAGTTCAATCTTGCGGTGCATAGATATCAGGGTGGTGTCTATTACCCGAATGGACATAAATATATCCGTGAGTTTGATTGTCCTCAAGTGCCTACTACACTTTATCGCGTTGGCGGTGTCGTACTGAAGAAAGAAATTGTGTTTCAGCATTATGAGGACAGGATTCTTATACGTTACACCCTCGTTGATGCGCATTCTGCTACAACGTTGCGATTCCGCCCGTTCCTTGCATTTAGAAGCGTGAGACAGTTCACTCGCGAAAATGCCAGCGCCAGCAGTGAATATACAACCGTGGAAAATGGAATAAAGACCTGTATGTACGAAGGATATCCTGACCTGCACATGCAATTCTCAAAGAAGAATGAGTTTGTATTCAGCCCTGACTGGTATCGCGGTTTGGAGTATATCAAGGAACAGGAACGTGGATATGCAAGCAATGAGGACCTCTATGTACCGGGATATTTTGAGATGCCGATAAAGAAAGGCGAGAGCATTGTTTTTGCCGCGTCAACAAAAAACATTCGTACTTCTACATTGAAGAAGCTCTTCGAGAAAGAAGCAGCAGAGCGTAGCCCACGTGATAATTTCTATCATTGCCTTGTCAATGCAGCACATCAGTTTCATAACCGTGAGTCTGACAAGGAACGTTATCTGCTCGCAGGATATCCTTGGTTTAAGTGCCGGGCTCGCGATACGTTCATTGCATTGCCTGGACTGACATTGGCAATAGGCGAGATCGACTATTTTGAACTTGTAATGGACACCGCAGCACGCGGATTGCGTGAGTTCATGGCGGGAAAGCCTCTCTCAGTGAAAATATATGAGATGGAACATCCGGATGTTATGCTTTGGGCTGTTTGGGCAATACAGCATTATGCTCATGAGGTCGGGACGGAAAAGATGATGGCTCGCTATGGCAAACTTGCAAAGGATATGATCAACTTTATTCTTGCGGGAAATCATCCCAACCTGCGAGTAGACGGCAACGGGCTGGTTTATTCTAATGGACTTGACAAACCTGTCACTTGGATGAACTCTACCAATCAGTGGGGACAGCCCATCGTTCCTCGTACCGGATACATCGTAGAGTTTAATGCCTTGTGGTACAACGCACTGAGACTTGGTGAATATTTATCAGCATCAGAAGGCAATGAAGACAATTCAAAGATGTTTGGAGAGATTGCAGATAAGTGTCAGAAAGCATTCGTCGGTACATTCCTGAATGAACATGGGTATCTTTTCGACTATGTAGATAACGGTACTGTATCATGGGAAGTGCGTCCTAATCAAATATTCGCCGTTGCGCTTGACTATTCACCGTTGTCTCCTGTCCAGCAGAAAGGTGTCCTCGATGTTTGTACGCGTGAACTTGTTACTCCGAAAGGCTTGCGTTCGCTCTCTCCTAAGAGTGGAAACTATAACCCGGTATATAAAGGTCCGCAGACGCAACGCGATTATGCCTACCACCAGGGAACAGCATGGCCGTGGCTTGCGGGATTCTATATGGAAGCATGTTTGAAAGTTTATAAACGTTCCAGAATCAGTTATCTTGAACGTTTGATGGTTGGATATGAAGAAGAGATGATGTATCATGCTATAGGCACTTTGCCTGAACTGTTCGACGGAAACCCTCCGTTCCATGGGCGCGGGGCAATTTCTTTTGCTATGAATGTAGCCGAGATATTGCGTATCAGTCGTATGCTTGAACAAATCTCTTTCGATAGAAATAAATAGGAGGTCCGTATGAAAGTATTAATGTTTGGTTGGGAGTTCCCTCCTAAAATATTCGGTGGACTGGCAGTTGCATCATATGGTATAACAAAAGGACTAAGTCTGCAAGGTGATGTGGAGACGACGTTTTGTCTGCCTCATCCTTCAGGAGAAGAAGAGAAGTTCCTTAATATAGTTGCAATGAATCAAGTGCCAATTGCTTATCGCGATGTTGACTATGATTATGTGAAAAATCGTCTTGAGACATCTTCGCCGGAGGAATACTTCGACTTCAGAAATCATATATATGCCGACTTTAACTATATGCCGGTCAATGATATTGGTTGTCTGCATTTCGATATGGGTTATGGTCATAACCTCAACAACGAAATCAACAACTTCTCTGTTGTAGCAGGCGTAGTGGCTCGTACTCGTGAGTTCGACATCATCCACGCTCACGACTGGCTTACATATCCTGCCGGTATTCATGCAAAGATGGTCAGTGGAAAACCGTTGTGCATACATGTCCATGCTACAGACTTCGACCGTTCTCGTGGCAAGGTGAACCCTACGGTTTATGGTATTGAAAAGGATGGAATGGATAATGCTGACTGTATCATGTGTGTGTCGGAGCTGACCAGGCAGACTGTTATCAATCATTATCATCAGGACCCACGTAAGGTTGTTGCCATGCACAATGCTGTCTATCCTCTTTCTGATGAGATTAATGCAATTGTGCCCCACAAAAATCCAAAAGAGAAGATTGTAACCTTCCTCGGTCGAATAACAATGCAGAAAGGTCCCGAGTATTTTGTTGAGGCGGCTGCACTCGTTCTGAGCCGTACAAAGAATATACGTTTCTGTATGGCAGGCTCCGGCGATATGATGGATGCAATGATAAAACTCGCAGCTCAGAAAGGAATTGCCGACCGTTTCCATTTCCCGGGATTCCAAAGAGGAAAGCAGGTATATGAAACTTATAAGAACTCCGACGTATTTGTCATGCCGTCAGTTTCTGAACCATTTGGCATTGCCCCTCTTGAGGCTATGCAGTGCGGATGTCCGTGCATCATATCAAAACAGAGTGGATGTGGAGAAATTCTCGACAAGGTCATAAAGGTAGACTATTGGGACATCCATTCAATGGCAGACGCAATATATTCTATCTGTACAAACG
>CAJPPF010000206.1 GCA_905372445.1 uncultured Prevotella sp.
GTCTGTTATATTGTATGACATCCGAAGATATCAGCCTTTGAATACCATGCCTAACCTAATTCTATATCTATTTAAGTCTTTCTTCTACTGCCTGCCAGTTCACAATGTCCCAGCTTGCATTAATGTGGTCGGCTCTGCGGTTCTGATAATCGATATAATAAGCGTGCTCCCAGACATCGAGTCCGTAGAGTGGGTTAAGTCCCTGACGCAAAGGGTTGCCGCCGTTTGATTCCTTTGTGATTACTAATTTACCGTCAGCGTCCTGCGACAGCCATGCCCAACCTGAGCCGAACAGTGTTGCGGCAGCCTGTGCAAACTGACTCTTAAACTCGTCGAAACTGCCAAACGATTTGTTTATAGCCTCGGCAATGCGTCCTTCAGGCACATTATTCTTACGTGGCGACTGAAACTGCGCGAAGTATAAAGCATGATTCAAGGTCTGTCCTGCGTTGTTATAGATAGGACCCTCAGGAGCAGATACTACGATCTTCTCTACGCTCTTGGCAGCATACTCTGTGTCTTTCACAAGGCTCACGAGGTTGTTGACGTAGGTCTGCAGGTGCTTCCCGTAATGTAGATTCATTGTCTGCTCACTTATCACCGGCTCAAGGGCGTTTGCTGCATATGTCAGCATTGGCATTGCTATATTCATAATTGTATTCGTTTTAAATGTTAATGTTTTCTTTTGTCGCTGCAAAGGTAGTGATAATACAAACCGACAACAACAGATTTTTTTTATCAGTACATAGAGAAAAATCTATCAATATGCCACAAAGCCAGTGTTTATCGGCATACCTGCTAATAACTATTTTACCTCGCAGAATGAAAAAAAGTGTCATCTCCTCTTGCCGTTTCATTATTTTATGCTAACTTTGCGGTAGACAATCATCATACGGACAATAAATTCCACGCAGCAATGACACTTCAACAATTGGAATATGTAATGGCAGTATATCGCCTGAAGCACTTCGCTAAGGCGGCAGAATCGTGCGATGTCACACAACCCACCCTGAGTTCCATGATTCAGAAACTGGAGGATGAGCTTGGCATAAAGATATTCGACCGCAGGCAGCAGCCCATCAAACCTACACCGTCAGGCATGGCTATAATAGAGCAGGCGTGGAAGGTTCTCGTAAGGGCACGCCGCATAAAGGAAACGGCAGAGGAGGAGAAGCACTCGCTACAGGGGACATTTAATATAGGTGTACTGCCTACTATAGCACCATACCTTATCCCGAACTTCTTCCCAAAGCTCATGAAAGAACATCCCGACATGGATGTGCGCATAACGGAGATGAAGACTGAGGACATGAAAAAGGCTCTTCTACGCGGTGATATCAATGCAGGAATACTCGCACGCCTGGAGGGCATGGAGAACATGGACTGCCATACTCTCTACTTCGAACAGTTCTTTGCCTACATCTCACAGGGTGATCCATTGTTAGAGAAGGCGTCCATTAAGACCACCGACCTCAACAGTGAGTATCTTTGGCTGTTGGACGAGGGGCATTGCTTCCGCGAGCAACTGGTGAAATTCTGCCAGCTCAAGGCGGCAAGTGCAAGCAAGAAAGCCTATAACTTAGGTAGCATCGAGACTTTTATGCGCATCGTGGAGAACGGCAAAGGTGTGACCTTCATTCCAGAGTTGGCAATACGTCAGCTGACAGAAGCGCAGAAACAGCTCGTCAGACCATTTGCCATTCCTATTCCTACACGAGAGATTGTAATGATGACAACACCAAACTTCATTCGCCAGACACTGCTACAGATGCTAATCGACGAAATTCGTGCATCAGTTCCGGAGCATATGTTGAAGCTACGACACACGCAGCAAAGCGTCTGACATGAGTCTTTTTTTCGTGACTGTCGACAATCCGACGGCAAAAAAGATTTATATAGAAGCCATATTGTTTATGATTATCCGCAGTCGCACCACCAAAATTCAATAAAAACGATAGTAGGGAGTGTCATTCATAATTGCCAGTTGTAATTTGGCATCTAACGACTTTTTTACTGAAAGCGTCATATTATGTGTGTTATTTTGTGAGTTTATTTGGCGAATCGACAATGTTTTGTTATCTTTGTCGCAGAATATGCGACGTTATATACTGTTTTATGTCGCACCAAGGATGATATATTATGTATATACACGAAAGAGACAATTGGACAGACTTCCGTTGGGATGCTTCACAGGTGTCGCTCCTTATGGAGAAAATATTCCGTAAATTTGCACTTGTTAGTTGAACCTGCGTCCATATGAAATACAGTAAAGACATTAATTTTTTTAGGGCTGTTTTAATAAGCTTGGTTATTCTTGTACATATAGTAAATTTTGGTAATATATATCCATCGGCAAAGAGTGCTATCTTGTCTTTTATAATGCCAACCTTTCTTCTGATAACAGGTTATTTAGTAAATATCAACAAACCTATCCGAGATTTTTCTATATATATTGAGAATATGGTTGCCTTACATGTTTCTTGTTATAGGCTATGCAGTGTTGTCGTTGTTTCTTCCTGTTCGTGATGGCATTAAGGTCCTTGACTTGCCGACCATTCTTGATGTCCTTTTTATTAAATCCATTGGTCCTTATTGGTTTTTGCATGCAATGATTGTATGCGGAATAATATATTATTTTGCGTTCCATATTTCACGCAAAATCGATATTACAGCAAAGTATTCCATATTTGCATCCTTACTTATAGTCATTTCATTATTGACCCCTTTCTTAAGTATCAAGACAGCTGTTTACTATTTTATTGGAGCTGGAATAAGACAATACGATATAGATTTTTCGCGAATATACAGAAAAAGTCTATGGCCACTGATTCCTTTTGTGTTGTTGATCACAAATACATGTTTTCATGATTGGGGTACAATATCAGTTTTGGTATGTGTAGTTTCTTTCTTGTCTTTCTCTTCATGTTTTTTCTCTTTTTTGAAAGGACGCATTCAGGTTACAGTAGAATATATAGGTAGAAATACTTTCCCTGTTTATATTTTCCACCCAATATTTACGATGCTGTCAAAAGCAGTATTACCTGTTTTCAGATTTGACTCTACGGGAGTTTTACATTCATTGCTCACTATTTTTATAAGTATCGTTGGCAGCATCTATATTGCCAAATTTCTCGATTGTTCTCGCCTTTCCTTTATTTTCGGACGAAAAAAGATATTAAGATAAAAAACCTGTTTTTTCAGGCTCCTTGTATAATCCCTAATCGGTCATTAGACCGCATTTGCTTAGATTTGTAATTACCGTCATGCT
>CAJPPF010000207.1 GCA_905372445.1 uncultured Prevotella sp.
AGTTTTCTCTTTCGCTGAAAATCACGACAGTAATTTTTCTTTACTATACATCAAGCTCCGGATCAGATTTCTGTAACTTTTACAAGACCTTTCTTATCCCGAACTCGCCTAATAAATTGATATATGTACTTCTGTAGGTTGGCGAATACTACTGAATGCCTATATTCTTGAGGAACGTCTTTACTTTTACAGTGTATTGCAGAGGGTAGTCTTTGTATGCGTTTGCATGTGTTGAAGCCGGAGCAAGCCAAAGACTTTTCTTCCCGGTCTTTGCCTGATAGAGGATGTTTGCCATTGGGGTAGGGACGTAGTCGTCGGCATCGCCATGTATCAGCAATAATGGCTTATGGCTTTTCATTACTTGACGCAGCGGACTCGCTTTCTGAAAGCTCCAGCCATGGCTAATTTTGTTCACTATGCTCACGATATTGAGAATCGGAAAGGCAGGCAGATTGAATTGTTTCTTTATCTCTCCAGAAAACTCATCCCATACACTTGTATAGCCACAGTCGGCAATGAAAGCCTTTACGTAGGCAGGAGTTTTCTCTCCACTTACGCACATCGTTGTCGCCGCTCCCATAGATATTCCATGAACCACCATATCTGTGTTTGGGAATGTGCTGTTGGCAACACGAATCCACTGCAGCACGTCAAGTCGGTCTTTCCATCCCATGCCTATCCATTTGCCTTCGCTCTCGCCGTGAGCGACAAGGTCGGGCAGGAGAATGTTCCATTGCAGGTCTTTGTTGAACATATATCCGATGTGCATCATGTCAATGGCACTGCTGCGGTGACCATGCACTATGACTGCCGTGTGGGCAACGGAGGCGGGAGAAGCAAGATACCAAGCATGAATCTTTAGTCCGTCGCGATTCATAACGAAGGTGTCGCGGAGTGCTCCTGATTGGCGTATGCTGTCGACCCACGATGCACACTGCGGATAGTCTCTCTTAAAGGAATCGAAACGTTGCTCGATGTTATATGTATCAGAGTTTCTATACAACGCATATCTTAGGAAATACTCACTTATCACTACGATAAGAATCATAGCAGTGAAGATAATGCCTGCAATCCAATAAAGGACTTTCTTTCGCATTTTGAAGAATATATTATGGTTTTTGATTTTATTGCCAGACGTTACGATATCTCTTCTACATCAACGAAGCCATTCATCACCGTGTAGATGATGATATCAGCCAGCGAACGGGCATTAAGCTTTTCCATGATATTCTTTCGATGTGTAATTACCGTGGTGATACCGATGTTAAGCTGGTCGGCAATCTCCTTGTTGATGAGCCCCTTGGATAGAAGTACTGCTACTTCTACCTCGCGCGGTGACAATATCTTGCGTTTAGGAGGTATGACATCCTTAGGCGCTTTGGTGTTTTCCTTATGACCGTTGTCCATCAGTTGGAGCACGGTTTTTATTATATCAGTCTCCTTTTGGCTGACATTGATTGTCCTGACATCAGCAATCTGCATGTCGCCGGCAACGAGAACGATAGTCTTGCGGGCAATGGTGCGGAAGAAAGTAGAGTTTTCGAAATACAGACGTGAGGAAACGAAATAATGTATGAATGATGCCTCTGACTGCTTCAGTTCATCGATTGATACGAATATATCTACTTCAGCAATAGGCATGATATTCTGCAGCAACTGTTTCAGTCCCAGACCTGCAAAGATGCTTGACTCTACAATGGCAAAACGTATCTGAGGCATCATATTCATAATCTATTTGTATTTCTCTATATATTCGTTTCCGCGCGTATCGCCCAGGTCAGCAGCCTTACGGAATGCTGTCATGGCTTCGTCCTTACGATTTTGTTTTATCAATGCCACACCTTGTATGATGTAGATGTCGGCATACTGATCAGTCATGCGTAGAGACAGTTCGCAAGTCTTTATGGCGTTCTCATACTGCCCGACACGCAGTTGCAGCGAAGCCATCTCTGCGAGATAAGTCATTTCTGAAGGATTCAGATAAACAGCATGAGCAATGTCGTTCAGTGCCTGCTGATACTGGCGTATCTGTAGTTCGCACTTGAAACGGGTGTAGTAGAAATCGTGAGAAGCCTGAAACACCATCAGTGTGTCGTAGAGGTTATAGTCCTGCAGAGCTTTCTTATATTCGCCCATATCATCGTAAATCAGTCCACGAGCATATATATAAGGTGCTGTGATTCTTGTTATAGGTTTCGGACCTTGCTCAACGGATTTATCGAGTAGTGGCAGTATGTCTTTATTCTCTGCGCCGAGGTGCGACTTGCATTGTGCCATTTCGTAATACACCTCGCTTGTGGACATGCCACCGTTAGCAACTGCCTCGAAGAGAGAATAAGCCTTCTGGTAGTCGCCCTTGGCATAGATAATCTGTGCAAGTTGGTGCTGATATGCAGGTGAGTTGTTTATCTGGATGGCTTTGTTTATCTGCTCCTCAGCAAGGTCGAGCGTCCATTTGTTTTCTATGCTGTCAGGCAGAACCGTTGCCACTCCGTATATCTGTTTAGCGTATTCGCTGTATGCCTCGTCTTTGTTTGGCAAATTCTTGATGGCATCTTCCATAGCCATTGTTGCAGATTCAATATTACCGCGGCTTAACTGAAAACGAGCCATCGCAGAATAGCTGTCGATATCAGTAGGATATATCTTCTGATAATCTTTTATGCTGTTTACTGCGTTGAGCGAGTCTGTACCTGCATCGATCATCATGAGCATGAGCCGTGCCTGATCATGATCCTTTGGCAGTGTTGCACGAATGCCAGTCTTACGGAATACTTGGTCGTGTGATGAGAGACCGGTGGTTGCAAGCTGTGAGTAATAGCGTGAATCGGTAGAGATGATGTCGTACGACGCTTTTGAGCGTTGCACAAGTCCTATTAACATACCTGATTCATTCACAATAGGACAGCCCTCAAATTCATCGCTGATTTCCTCGTTGAAGACGTAGTAGTTATACTTATCAAGGAACTTTTCTGATGTTTTTACTGTCAAAGCCTTGGCTGATGGACGTTTGGTACTGTAGCTAACAGCGAACACCTTTCCTGTTGCTTCTTTCTCGGCAACGGTGATAGGTGAGACGGCATTAGTGACCTTAAATCGGCAGATGTCGTATATCTCGTTTGCACCAATAATGGATTCTACTTCTGATTTACGTCCGGAGGCATCAATAATGACAGCGCTCTTGGCTCCGATGAAAGGAGTGAATGATGATATTGCCTCGCCCT
>CAJPPF010000208.1 GCA_905372445.1 uncultured Prevotella sp.
GGCGGCACCTGTTTTATATTGCCGACAAACTTTTTCAGTTCTTCACGCAAACCATTTTCTGTGATATGATCTTTTTCGAACCATTCGCTCTCCGGATGCTCCATGTCGAACGAGGCTGTTGTGGCACCGAATTGCAGTGTAGCGGTATATTCCTTGTCGTGCTGCATGAACTCGTCGATACGCTTTGTTGCCTTGCCCGTGCAGAGTACGAGTACTCCGGTGGCAAGTGGGTCGAGCGTACCGGCGTGCCCTATCTTCACTCGCTTTATGCCAAGTGCTCTCGATATACGTGTCCTGACAAACGCCAATGCTCCGAAACTGGATACCTTATATGGTTTGTTGATGCAAATGACCTCGCCTTCTCTGAAATTCAGCATAAAATCCGGATTAAGCGAAATATAAAGCTAATACGCCAAGTACAGCACAGTAGACAGCAAAGTAAATGAACTTGCATCTCTTAACGAGGGAAATCATCCATTTACAAGCCACACAACCTGACAAAAACGCAGCAATGAAACCGACAATCAACGATGTCGTAGGGACAGTAGCTTCGGCTGCATGAGTAGCAAGATACTCGGCTGACGGAGCAAAGATATGCTTTGCATCAACAAGTGCTGCGCCGAGAATGGGCGGTATGACCATAAGGAAAGAGAACTGCGCAAGTTTATTGCGGTCGTTGCCAAGCAGAAGTCCTGTGGAAATGGTGCTTCCTGAGCGACTGAGACCTGGCAATACGGCTAAAGCCTGTGCTATTCCGATGATGAAAGCATCAAGAAAAGACACTTTCTCCTTTGGTTTGCTGACAAATCCGTTAGGGAAGAAATGTGTAAGAAAGTGCAGTGCTGCTGTTATAAGCAGACATGCTCCAACGACGAAAAGGACATTATTCGCGTATAAAGCCTCTACAGAGTCCTTGAAGAACAAACCTACAATTCCTATCGGAATCATTGATATGACGATTGCAGAGGCATAGCGTGTCTCGTCATTCCACTGAAACTTGAACAGCCCCTTGAAGATCCAGCCTATTTCCTTCCATAGAATAACGAGTGTGGAAAGCACAGTGGCAACGTGTACAACGATGTCGAATGTCAGTCCGCCGGCTTCTGCCTCAGGACCTAAGAGTACTTTTCCTATCTCAAGATGTCCGGAACTTGAAACAGGAAGATATTCTGTCAATCCCTGCACTAAGCCAAGGATGAGCGCTTGTAACCAATCCATGTAATATGAAAACTATTTTAATTAGTCTGTTCAGTCTTTCTTTTCGTCAATGTCCTTTGGCTTACGTATGATAGCCACGATAATCGACATAAACCCGATAAAGCATATCATCGGGGCAATCTTTGTACGCGTGGCATTAAAAATTGAAGGATCAAAAGCCTCGTATGTGGACTTACCTCCACTCATAAGTATAAAACCAAGTACAACAACACACATTCCCAATGCGAGAAGTATAAAGTTCGTCTTATCAAAAGCAAAATTTTTCTTATCCATTTTTTATGTTCTTTTTTCCTTTATCGTGAAATTTGTCAGCCGTCTGCAAATGGTATGAAGCAGAACAGCAGTGCTATATCTTATACAAATGACCTGCTTTCATCTTCAGAAACTTGTTGACAGAGATGTAAGTACAAATCCATGTGATGAACAGTCCGAACAGGAATACTGATATTCCAGTGGCTGCCATAACCTCCCAAGTGATGACTTCAAGCATATTCGGCTCGTAGTTGTACAAAGCAAAAAGACCTCCTGCAAGAGCAAGGTCGGCAATGACTGAGGCAATAAGACCTATGCCTACCCCCTGACGGATGAACGGACGGCGGATGAATGCCCATGAAGCACCGACGAGTTTCATCGTATGGATATTGAACCGACGGGCATAGATTCCTAAGCGTACGGTGTTGTTGATAAGTGTAAACGACACGAATGTCAGAAGCATTGCAAGGACAAGCAGTGCGATATTTACGCGACGCAGATTGTCATTAACGCTGTCCATAAGATCGCGCTGATAGGTTATGCCTGAAATCTTAGGGTATTTCTGAAGCTCCTTATGTATCCAGCGCAGAGAGTCGCTGTTTGCATAGTCGCCATAAAGATATATTTCTATCGATGCCATGAACGGATTTGTGTCGATAAACTCCGTCGGGTCTGTGCCCATTGCCTTGGTCTGCTCCTTCAGGGCAGATTCCTTGCTGATGTATTCAAGGCTTTTTATATATGCTTTTTTATCGAGCGCCTTTGTCAGTATTTGCGTCTCCGGCTTTGTCATATCATCCTCAAGAGTGAGTGTTACGACGAAATTCTCTCTGATATACTCTGAAAGGTTGCGGGCAGTGAGCACACTGAATACAACCATACCAAGCAGCACAAGTACCATTGCCGTACTGATGCAAAGCGTTACAGCCTGCAAACCACGATGTTTTTTTTGCTTTTTCCTTTTCTTAACCATAGTGCATGAACTTATAGTTCACATAAAAGAGCGGCACAAAAATGCCGTAATGAGTAATGTTCCGCAAATTTACTAAAAAAAACAGCAGAATCCTAATGTTTAAATATCATTAACCATTTAAATCAAAGATTTAGTGATGTAGGTTATGGAAAAAGCCTACTGAAGCATGCTACGGCACTTTCCTACCCTACCAACTTCCTTATATCCGAGAATGTAAAATCTTTACTCAACGACACCCGCACATTTCCCTGTTTGTACACGAATAACTCAAAGAATCGGACGAGTGCCTTCGCAATGGCAACAGGAGCAGTCAGCCAATGCTCTAACATGTCTCCGCATCTAAGAACGCAAAGCGTCGTCATGCCTTAAAGAAGCAGCAACAACATCATTGCGGATATGAATTTACGCGGATCTCACATTTTCTTCAATCATATTATCAATGTCAATATAAGAGGTGTCTGCAGTTTTATACGCGAGTTCGGGAAAAAAAGATCTTGTAATAGTTACATATATTTTATCCTGAACTTGATGTATAGTCAAGAAAAATTACCGTCGCGATTTTTTGCGAAATAGAAAACTAAAAACAACGATTTGCCAAGTCTGCATAGCATAAAACCACATATTCGAGACGCGCCAAGAGCTGAAAACAGCGTCATTCCGTGCTTTTTAGCTCAAAAAGCGGCGGTTATTGATGTTGAAAAGAGCGGTTTTAGCGGCAAGAAACGGCGGTTTTAGACTCAAGAAACGGCGGTTCTTGAAACTGATTCG
>CAJPPF010000209.1 GCA_905372445.1 uncultured Prevotella sp.
ACCGTCAAAGCATGAGGAGAAGATAATTGCATATCTAAAGGAATTCGGTGAGAGCCGCGGTCTGGAGACCCTGATAGATGAAACGGGAAACGTTCTTATTCGTAAAGATGCTACACCTGGTTACGAGAATAAGAAATGTATTGTTCTGCAGAGTCACATGGATATGGTCTGTGATAAGCTCGTAGATCATGAAATTGACTTTATGAACGATCCTATAGAGACATACGTGGAAGGCGAATGGCTGAAGGCGAAAGGTACTACCCTTGGTGCTGACGACGGTATCGGTTGTGCTATAGAGTTAGCGATTCTCGATTCAGACGATATTGAGCACGGACCAATAGAATGTCTTTTCACGCGCGATGAAGAGACAGGACTTACTGGTGCAGAGGGACTGAAAGCCGGTTTTATGAAAGGACAGTGGCTTATTAATCTTGATTCTGAGGATGAAGGACAGATATTCGTCTCTTGTGCCGGTGGTCGTACAACCACTGCAACATTCAACTATGAAAAGGAAAAGGCTAATGATGGAATGTTCTTTATAGCAGCACAGATAAAAGGTCTGTTCGGCGGTCACTCTGGCGATGACATAAACAAGAAACGAGCTAATGCGATAAAGATAATGGCACGTTTCCTTTATGAGGAAAACGAGAAGTACGGACTTCAGCTTGTGTCATGGAACTCAGGCAAGCTACACAATGCAATTCCTCGTGATGGTCGTGCTGTATTTGCTATTCCTGTAGATAAAAAGGAAGCTGTACGTGCTGATTGGAATGTATTCACCGCCAAGGTGGAGGATGAATTTCATGTTACAGAGAAAGATATGGAATTTTCACTTGAAAGTACCGAAGCAGGACTTGTACTACCAAAGACAGTGTCAGACAATATCATACGTGCTATCCAGGCTGTTGATAATGGCGTGTTCTCTATGTGTCAGGACGAAGAACTTGCATGGTTAGTAGAAACATCAAGCAATATTGCAAGTATTAAATCAACCGATACAGAAATTAAGGTTGTTGCTTCACAACGTTCAAATGTGATGAGCAATCTTGATAATATGTGTGCAACAGTAAAGGCTACCTTCCAGTTGGCAGGTGCAGAGGTTGTTCAGGGCGAAGGCTATCCTGCATGGAAAATGAACCCTAACAGCAAACTTACCAAGATCACAGTTGACACTTATAAGGAACTCTTCGGAAAAGAACCACTTGTTCTCGGTATACATGCAGGATTGGAATGTGGTTTGTTCTCTGAACGTTATCCGGAAATGGATATGGTCAGCTTCGGCCCTACCCTACGCAATGTTCATACTCCAGAAGAAAAGCTGCTGATTCCTACTGTACAAATGGTTTGGGATCATCTCTTGGCTATTTTGAAGAAGGCTTAACGAATGTTATCTAAATGTAAGCCAATGACCAGCGTCAGTCTACACTTCACAGATGACGTTTACCTCAAAGAAATTTAAAATCAATTTAGAGGAAATCATAAAAAACAGATTGCTTTTTCCTTAATGGAATCAGCAATCTGTTTTTAAATAAGAACGTTATAGAGATCTTAATTGAAACGATCTGAAATTATGCCACCTTATTAAGTTTCTTTATTACAGAGAAGATAAATAGGGCTGCAATAAGACATATAACCATCAGGGTGCCCCATACGATTGATAAGTCCATACCCCACATGTGTCCAGGTATAGAAACGAGCTTGTTGCCAAGAGCAGTTGCCACAAACCAGCCTCCCATCATCATGCCTTTATACTTTGGAGGTGCAACCTTTGTAACAAATGAAATGCCAATTGGTGAGAGCAATAACTCGGCAAAGGTAAGGATAAGATAAGTAGATACAAGAAGATTTGGAGTGACATCAGCAACATGATTAGGATGATCAGATGCTGGCAGACCAATAGATGATATTGTCATGAGCAGATATGCACTTGCTGCGACAAGCATACCAAGACCAATCTTCACAGGTGCCTTTGGCTCTTTACCTCTCTTTGCCAACGAACTGAACAGTGCAATACTCACTGGAGTCAGCAGAACAACGAAACAAGCGTTGAACTGTTGGAAAATCGGAGCCGAAAGAGCAGTCTCGGCATCAGGAGAAGGAACCATGCCTGTCAAATAAACAACACCCGCAAGAGCTAAGATAACAGCTATTACACGTACTGTACCTTTATTACGGAACATTCCAAGTAAACCATACATTATAAATATAGCTGCCAGAAGATTGCGAACATCAAACATCATGCTCTGTATACCTGTAGCCACTGTAGCAGTAAATTCATCAGCAAACCATGTCAGTGTAAGACCATTCTGATGGAACGCCATCCAGAAGAATATAACGACAAGGAACACAAGAACAAGGCATACCATCCGCTCTATTGTCTCTGCTCGTGACATCTCAACAGCAGTGTCATCTGTCTTATTTTTGTTTTGCTTTGCAGAACCGAGCACTTGTTTGAATGTGCTTTTGCCAAAATAGTATATAAGAATACTTGCAACGACTGATAGACATGCCACGGCAAAGGCGAAGTGATAACTGTCAGCTTTAGAGTATCCAAATGATGTCTGTGCCCACTCCATCGCTTTGATAGCAGCTGTGGGAGCAAAGAGTGCACCTACATTGATAAGCATATAGAACAAAGAGAAACCGGAGTCACGTTTATCTGAATATTCAGGAGCATTGTAAAGGTCGCCTACCATAACCTGAAGGTTGCCCTTGAACAGACCAGTACCAAAGCTTACCAAAAGCAATGCCGCTCCCATGGCTGCAATAGCGACTGTATCACTGCCCAGAGGCACTGATAGGAGCATATACCCAAAGAACATGATAAAGATACCGATGACCACCATCTTTGAATAGCCCCAACGGTCGGCTGCCATACCTCCTATGAGTGGAAGAAAGTAAACAAGGGTCAGAAACCACGTATAAATTTCTGATGCTGTGCCTGCAGCGAAGCCGAAATTCTCACCAAGAAACAAGGCAAACACAGCCAACATGGTGTAGTAACCGAAACGCTCACCTGTATTTGCAAGGGCAAGTGCCCACAATCCCTTAGGTTGCCCTTTGTAAGACATGAGCAGAAAGCTGAACCATAGCACGAACGATGCTACAATCCAAGGAGTAGAAATTGCTTCAAACATACTTTAAAATTTAATTTATTGATTAATATTGATATACTATTTTCAATGCTTTGTCTTCGTCAAGTCAATAAGAT
>CAJPPF010000210.1 GCA_905372445.1 uncultured Prevotella sp.
GTTCGCGACTATGAATGCGACATCCAGGGTATCGTAAACAATGCAAACTATTTGCATTACATTGAGCACACACGTCACAAATTCATTATGACACTAGGTCTGTCCTTCACCGAGCTGCACAATAAAGGTGTCGATGTGGTGGTAGCACGAATGAATCTGCAGTATAAAACGCCTCTTCAGAGCGAGGATGAGTTTATCTCACGCCTTAGCATGACTAAGGAAGGACTGCGATATATCTTCCATCAGGACATCATCAGAAAGAAAGACAACAAGATGTGTCTGAAGGCTCAAGTCGAAGCCGTCTGTGTAATCAACGGACGTCTGGGCGACTCTGAAGAAGTGAAAGCGGCTTTCGAAAGATATCTCTAATGCACGACGGTCACGACATACGGACGAATCCCACCTCTACAATGCGTACGGAGAACGAGCAGGAGAAGGTTAATGCCATGGCATTGACGCGTCTCGGTTTCATCAGTCTTGCCGGTATGCAGGAACTGTTCAACCGCGCCGGGTCGGCTACTGTCGTGATGGAAAACCGTCATAACATCCGCGACATCATACCGGATGCCTCCGATCGTCTGGTAGCGGTGCTCGCCGATGTTGGCGATGCCGTAAGAAGGGCTGAGGCGGAATACATCTGGGCTAATGATAATAAGGTCGAGATTATCGTCAGAGGCGACTCGCGCTATCCTACACGACTGCTTGACTGTGACGATGCGCCGCTGGTTCTCTACTTCAGTGGTGCCGCCGACCTCAATGCCCGACGCATCGTTACGATAGTAGGAACGCGCCACGCCACAGTCTACGGGCAGGACATAATACGCCGTTTCATCGCCGACTTAAGACAGCAGTGCCCCTCGACGCTCGTCGTCAGCGGCCTTGCCTATGGAGTCGACATCGCCGCTCACCGTGAGGCGCTGAAGAATGGTCTTCCCACGGTAGCAGTTCTTGCCCATGGCATGGACCAGCTTTATCCAAACTGCCACCGCACTACGGCAAAGGAAATGCTTGCAGAAGGAGGACTGCTCACCGAATATATGAGTCTAACACCCGGTGCGAAGGGCAACTTCGTGCAGCGAAACCGCATAGTGGCGGGCATGGCTGACGCCAGTATCCTTGTGGAGAGTGCCGAGAAGGGAGGGGGACTGATTACAATGCGAATAGCACGCGACTACAACCGCGACTGCTTCGCTTTCCCCGGACCGGTGAATGCAGAATACAGCAAGGGTTGCAACAACCTCATCCGCGACAACGGAGCAATGCTGATTACTTCGGCTCATGATTTTGTCAGTGCCATGGGCTGGGTCGACAACAACGAATTGCAGAAGGCACGCCAGGAGGGCATAGAGCGACAAATGTTCGTTGACCTCACTGACGACGAGCGCCGTATCGTCGAACTGCTGCAACAGAACAACGATATGCAGATTAACGTCATTGCCGTAAGGGCTGATATGCCGATTTCAAAGCTGACCGCGCTGCTGTTCTCGCTTGAGATGAAAGGAGTGCTGAAGGCAATGGCTGGAGGTTGCTATCATCTTTTTTAGTAAACACAAACATTGAAAGAATATGTCGAATGATGCAAAAACAACGGTTTTTCCGTTGTTTCGCAACGTTTTAGGACTGCGTCCGTTATTCCTTGCTCCGATGGAAGATGTCACCGACATCGGTTTCCGTCTGCTCTGCAAACGCTTCGGAGCGTCGATGGTCTATACCGAATTTGTCAGTGCCGAGGCATTGGTGCGCTCGGTAAACTCAACGATTAGGAAACTGACCATTGCAGAAGAGGAACGTCCTGTGGGCATTCAGATCTACGGTCGCGACGTCGAAGCGATGGTCGAGGCGGCGAAGATAGTGGAGGCTGAGGCTCATCCTGATGTCATCGACCTTAATTTCGGCTGTCCGGTCAAGAAGGTTGCAGGCAAAGGCGCCGGTGCAGGTATGTTGCGCAATGTACCTCTGTTGCTCAATATAGCAGAGAATGTTGTCAAGGCGGTCGATACTCCTGTCACCGTGAAGACCCGTCTTGGTTGGGACACCCCGACGATGCTCGATGCACAGTTGTCAATGGCAGATGCCCAGAAGCGTCCGTTTATCGTTGAACTGGCGGAGCGCCTGCAGGATGTAGGCGTGCAGGCTCTGACCATACATGGTCGTACACGCAGCCAAATGTATACCGGCGAAGCCGACTGGACGCTCATCGGTGAGGTGAAACGCAACCCTAAGATTCATATACCTATCATCGGCAATGGCGATATCAAGTCGCTCGACGATGCTGATCGCGCCTTCGATACCTACGGAGTCGATGCTGTCATGATCGGTCGCGCTACCTTCGGTCAGCCGTGGCTCTTCTCGCGCACCCCGTTGACACTCGACGAGAAGATAGATGTTCTTGAGGAACAGTTGCGCATCAACGTCGAGCGCATCGACGAGTATCGCGGCATACTACACACACGTCGCCACCTTGCGGCAACGCCGGTCTTCAAAGGCATACCTGATTTCCGTCAGACACGCATCGCCATGCTACGGGCTGAAAAGACCGACGAGCTAATGGAGATACTCGAGAACTGCCGTAAGATGCTCAAGCAAATACAGCCTTAGCCGGATAAGAAACTTGATCAACATACAAAAACTATATACAGAAGAGAACTAATCGTTTTGTTTTCTGACCACCTCAGAGCATTTCGTGCCAATCAGGGGCATTTCTATCTCGGCGAGATGCAGAAGTAATCGCCTGATGAAAAATATTGTCGTTTCGGAGCATTGCCTCTGAATGTCTGCCGTGCTGCACCCCGATGCCGGAAGAATTCTTTAGGCGCTTATAACACCCTGTGATTCAACACTTTACAAATACCGCCGTTTTCAGGTTCAAGAACCGCCGCTTCTTGCGCCAAGAAACGGCGGTTTTAGGTCCTCATTTCGGCGGTTCTTGAACCTAAAAGCGCCCTTTCTTGAAATTCATCTTATTGACACTACATATTTCAATAGGTTTTACTTACGAATTATCCTTACATTTCTCCCATGATTCTGATAACGTGCTTTAATGTACGGAGCGTTGGATATACGTTATCCTTGCATGTCATGTCAGGCAGATGCACATTGCTTTCTGCGTATATACATTATTGATAATCGGATAATTAAACCCGAATCGGTCATTAGACCGCATTTGCTTAGATTTGTTATTACCGTCATGCTTCCTTATTGCTTT
>CAJPPF010000211.1 GCA_905372445.1 uncultured Prevotella sp.
GCTTTCCTACTGCTTTCGCCCGCTTGTGTGGCATCTTACCAGCCGTATTACCTTGACGTAGCCCGCTACGCCCGCGGTAACAAGACTGCTAATCTGCTCAACAATCAGACGAAATCAGGCAAGGAATCTATTGACCGTTTTGGGTTAAAGTATATTATTTATACGATTTTCTGATGATTATTCCGTATATTTGCCACTCAAAAGCGGCATAAGAAGAAACTTCATTCTGCATTGCAACACTTGCCGGACGTATTCCATTAGCCGACATATTGAGTGCGTAGAGAATGTATGGTTCAACATCTACCGGCAGACGAGCACTCCACCGCTACGCCACCTATTTATATATATAGACACCACAAGAAGACAAACAAACATTTTTATAAGTATGAAATCTATTGCAATAAGCTTACTAATGCTTTTCGGCTGCATGCACACCGTCATGGCTCAGCCTGATTTCCATGCCGACTTCGAAGCACGTCGCACGGTATTCAACGACAACCGCTACTATCAGGTATTCAACCGACGACTTACCGACAACGAACGTCAGTGTCTTGAGTTTCTCTATGCTTATATGCCACTTGCCGACATCACCGACTACGATGGCGACTTCTGGATGCAGAACGTGAGTGCATCGCTGCAGGCAAAGCGAGAGATGCCATGGGGAAAGAGCATTCCTCAGCGCGAATGGCTGCATTTCGTGTTGCCTGTAAGAGCTAACAACGAGAACCTTGACGAGAGCCGAACGGTATTCTTCAACGAACTGAAGAACCGCGTGAAAGATATGTCGATGGAGCAGGCAGCTCTGGAAGTGAACCATTGGTGTCACGAGAAGGTGTCATATCAGCCAAGCGACTCGCGCACCTCGGCACCGCTTGCGGCAGTACGTTCTGCCATAGGTCGCTGTGGCGAAGAGAGCACATTCTGCGTTGCTGCCATGCGCTCGGTAGGAATCCCCGCACGTCAGGTCTACACTCCGCGCTGGGCACATACCGACGACAACCACGCATGGGTAGAGGTATGGATTGACGGCAGGTGGCGGTTCCTCGGAGCGTGCGAGCCGGAGGCAGTGCTCGACCTCGGATGGTTTAATGCTCCCGCATCGCGCGGAATGCTGATGCACACCAAGGTTTTTGGCAACTACGATGGTCCGGAGGAGGTGATGAACCGCACCAACTGCTTCACCGAGATAAACGTAACACGCAACTACGCACCTACTGCCATAGCGCGTATACAGGTAGTCGACAAGTCAGGAAAGCCTGTTGCAGGGGCAAAGATAGAATATAAGCTCTACAATTACGCCGAGTTCTTCTCCGTAGCAACGAAAGAGAGCGACGCCAACGGCATCTCGACAATTTCTGCCGGACGGGGCGACTTCCTCGTATGGGCGAGCAAGGACGGACTGTTCGGCATTGGCAAATGCTCGGTCGGTAAGGATCAGACGGTGACAATAAAGTTAGACAAGCCTAACGACTTCGTCGGAAATTTCGACATCGACCTCGTGCCGCCTGCAGAACGTAACAACATTCCTCATCAGACAGAGGAACAGATAAGCGAGAACAAAAGACGCTTTGCTTACGAGGATTCTATTCGTCAGGCATATATCAACACATTCCATAAGGGCGATGAGTTTGTGGAAGGCTCGCGCGGCAACTATTTCGTCATAGAGTCTTTCATGAAGCGCCACCCCGACACGCATGCAAAAAATATCCTTCGCTACCTCTCTGCCAAGGATCTTCGCGATGTGACACTCGATGTATTGGAGGACGCATACGTCAACACAACCCCTTCAGGCACTGCTGCTGACGACAACGACCGCTACATGCTGTCGCAGCGCGTGAGCAACGAACTGCTGACGCCTTACCGCACATACTTCCGAAACACGATTAGTGCAGACGATATGCAGCGTTGGAAGCAGAACCCGGAGACGCTTGTAGACTGGACAGCGAAGAATATCCGCATCGACAACGAATGGAACCCACAGCGACTGTGCATGAGTCCGCAGAGTGTCTACGAGCATCGCACCACCGACTCTCACTCACGCGACATCTTCTTCGTAGCACTGGCACGCTCTATCGGCATATATGCTCGCGTAGACATGGTGACAGGCAAGACGCAATGGCTACGCCGGAACGGCGAGTGGGCTGACGCCGACTTCAGCAAGAACGCGAACACCACACAGAACGCTGCACAACAGCAGGGCACAATGATTGCCACTTATAAACAAGGTGCAAGCATCGACGACCCTAAATACTACACTCATTTCTCTATATCAAAAATGGTCGATGCTTCACCACAGCTGCTCAACTACGACGAGAACGGCGTCACATGGAGCTCGCTCCTTAAAGACGGCACGACATTAGACCAAGGCAACTATCTCATCGTCAGCGGCACACGTATGGCTGACGGCAGTGTGCTATGCCATTTAGAGTTCGTCCCTGTGTCCAACGCGACAAAGGCAACAACACGGATTGTCCTGCGCGAGAGTGACGAGGGAGTGCGCGTAATAGGCAACTTCAACTCGGAGAATCTCTATAAGGACGACACCGACGGAGTGAAGACACTGCTGTCGACAACCGGACGCGGATATTATATAATAGGTGTAATCGCCCCTGTCGAGGAACCAACGAACCACGCACTGCGCGACATAGCATTACTTAAAAAAGATCTCGAGGCATGGGGACAGAAGATTGTACTGCTGTTCGAGAACGACGACGAGAAGGCACGCTTCACCAATAAGAGCGAGTTTACCAACCTCCCCTCAACGATTGTATGGGGCACCGACGTAGACGGTAAGATATTTGCCGAGATGAAGAAAGAACTGAAACTGAAGAGCAACAACCGTCCGGTATTCCTCATCGCCGACACCTTCAACCGCGTGGTATTCATGTCGCAGGGCTATTCCATCGGTCTGGGCGAACAACTCATGAAGGTAATAAAGAAGTTGTAAGTCTCTCAGGGCATGGTTTCTTATAACGAAAGAAACCGATTGCAACAGACTCTTCGATGCTGTCATCTAAAAAAAGGTCTTCCCACAAGGAGGACCTTTTATCCCAAAACGGTCAATAGACCGCGGTGTCGTTTTCTTATCAAATAACAAGAGCTTTCCTACTGCTTTCGCCCGCTTGTGTGGCATCTTACCAGCCTTAT
>CAJPPF010000212.1 GCA_905372445.1 uncultured Prevotella sp.
ATGATAGGTTTTTTAAAACAGAATGTAAACCGTAAGGTCTGGACATTGACCGTCGACTATCTGCTCATAACGATAGGTTTGGCATTGTATGCCTTTGGCTGGGGGTTCTTCCTGCTGCCGTATAAAATGGTGTCAGGAGGCGTCACCGGTGTGGCTGCACTGGTGTTCTATGCCACAGGACTGCAGATCAGTTACACTTATTTTGTCATTAACTTCGTGTTGCTTATAGTCGCGTTGAAGGTGTTAGGCTTACGCTTCATGATGAAGACCATTTATGCCATCTTCACTCTGTCGCTGATGCTCGAGATAGCCCAGGCGGCAGTGACCTATCCCGACGGCACGATGTATCAGATGCTTGGTCCACAGGAAGATTTCATGTCGATGATTCTCGGTGCTATTTTCTCCGGTATAGCGTTGGCAATCGTTTTTATGCGCAACGGCTCTACGGGCGGAACAGACATTGTGGCGGCGTGTGTGAACAAGTATCGCGACATATCTCTCGGCAGAGTGCTTATCTTCGTCGACCTTGGCATTATACTGTCATCATATACAATCTTCGAGGATTGGCGTAAGATAGTGTTCGGTCTGGTGCTGATGGTGCTGGAAAATTTCACCCTCGACTATTTCATGACCGCACGAATGCAGTCGGTGCAGTTTCTTATCTTCTCGAAGAAAAGCAAGGAGATAGCCCACGACATTGCCACAAAGATGCAACGTGGTATCACGATTCTTGACGGTCATGGCTGGTATTCGGGAAATGAGATGCAGGTGTTGTGCATTCTTGCCAAGAAGCGCGAGCAGATTTCTATGCTACGCATCATCAAGCGCATCGACCCAAATGCCTTTGTTTCTGTCGGTGCAGTGAAGGGAGTATATGGCGAGGGCTTCGATCAGATAAAGGTAAAGGTGAAGCCCCATAATACAGAACAGACAGAGAAATAAACGATTTCCTATAAACATCTGACCGCTGAACCCTCATATGAGAGTCAGCGGTCAGGTGTTTTATCCCGAATCGGTCAATAGATTCCTAAGTGATTTCGTCTGATTGTTGAGCAGACCAGCGAGCCTTGTTACCGTGGGCTTAGCGAGCTACGACGAGGCAATAAGGCTTGTAAGATGCCACACAAGCTGATGAAAGCAGTAGGAACGCTTTTGTTCGTTAAAAATAAAAAGGCATTGCGGTCTATTGACCGATTTGGGTTTATAAATGCTTTAGTCCTCCATCAATTTTCTGTAGCGGCCTTTCTTTATCTCCTCGCCAGTGCCGAGACGACGTGCTTTGTTTATCTCGTAGTCGGAGTAGCTGCCTTCGAAGTAGAACACCTCGCCGTTGCCCTCGAATGCAAGGATATGAGTACAGATACGATCGAGGAACCAACGGTCGTGACTTATTACCACCGCACATCCTGCGAACGCCTCCAGACCTTCCTCCAATGCACGGAGAGTGTTCACGTCAATGTCGTTCGTAGGCTCATCGAGCAGCAATACGTTTCCCTCCTGCTTCAGTGCCATAGCGAGCTGCAGGCGGTTTCGCTCACCACCGGAGAGCACGCCGCACAGCTTACCTTGGTCGTTGCCTGAGAAATTAAATCTGCTTAGATATGCACGTGAGTTAATATCTCGTCCACCCATACGTATCGTCTCATTGCCCTGCGATACGACCTCATATACGGTCTTCTGCGGGTCGATGTCCTTATGCTGCTGGTCTACATACGCCAGTTTCACCGTCTCACCTACTTCAAACTGCCCTGCGTCAACGCTCTCCAAGCCCATGATGAGGCGAAAAAGTGTGGTCTTTCCTGCACCGTTAGGACCTATGACTCCCACAATGCCATTTGGAGGGAGCATGAAATTGAGGTCGGTGAAGAGTGTTTTCTCGCCGAACGCCTTCGCTACGTGCTGTGCCTCTATGACCTTGTTGCCCAGTCGTGGTCCGTTAGGGATAAATATCTCGAGTTTCTCCTCACGTTCTTTCTGTTCCTCGTTGAGCATTGCATCGTAAGAATTCAGACGCGCCTTACCCTTTGCCTGACGCGCCTTTGGTGCCATATGCACCCATTCCAACTCTCGTTCGAGAGTCTTGCGGCGCTTGGAGGCAGTCTTCTCCTCCTGTGCCATGCGCTTTGTCTTCTGGTCGAGCCATGAAGAGTAGTTGCCCTTCCACGGTATTCCCTCGCCACGATCGAGCTCCAGAATCCATTCCGACACATCGTCGAGGAAGTAGCGGTCGTGGGTTACGGCGATCACCGTGCCCTCATACTGCTGCAGATGCTGCTCGAGCCAGTCGATAGACTCGGCATCGAGATGGTTTGTAGGCTCGTCGAGCAACAATACGTCAGGCTTCTGCAGGAGCAGGCGGCACAGCGCCACACGTCGGCGCTCGCCGCCGGAGAGGTTTGTTACAGCCCAGTCACCGGGAGGACATCGCAGTGCGTCCATTGCACGCTCAAGCTTTGAATCCATGTTCCACGCATCGGTGGCGTCTATGATGTCCTGCACCTCTGCCTGACGCTGCATGAGTTTATCCATCTTGTCGGGGTCAGAATAATACTCCTCGAGACCGAACTTGTCGTTTATCTCATCGTATTCTTTCAGTGCGTCGTACACATACTGCACACCCTCCATGACGTTCTCCTTGACAGTCTTGTCCTCATTTAGTGGCGGATCCTGAGGGAGATAACCCACGGTGTAGCCCGGACTCCATACGACATCGCCCTTAGTAGGCTGTTCAAGTCCAGCGATTATCTTCATCAACGTTGACTTTCCTGCTCCATTAAGACCGATAATACCGATTTTTGCACCATAAAAGAACGATAGATAGATGTTCTTCAATATCTGTTTTTGGTTCTGTGGAATGATCTTTGAGACCCCTACCATAGAGAAAATGACTTTTTTGTCGTCTACTGTTGCCATAAGATATTTGTTGTTTTATTATGTTCGTTGCGTTAATCAGGGAAGCAATGACGCTTTCCTGACCTCCTTTTGCAAATTTACGAAGAATAAAGAGAATAACCAAATGGGAATATATAAATAAGGTGTAAACCCTGTTCTTTATGATTTTTTAAATGGGAATCAACTGGAAAAGTGTTTTTTTCTTCGTAACTTTGTATTAGATTTTCAGTACTATCAATAT
>CAJPPF010000213.1 GCA_905372445.1 uncultured Prevotella sp.
AAGCCTGCAGTTGTTATTCCAGAGAAAACTCCCGAAGAGAAACTATTCGAGGAACTATTGCCATCAACGGCAAAGGTTATGTTCATCGATAGTGTCGTAGTAGACAAAGCGACATTTCTTTCTCATATTCCTTTATCCAGCGAAATGGGTAGTATCACCCAGAATGGAAATGAAATAAACTATACCAACGAGTTTGGCAACACACGTATCATATCCTCTGGTGATACTATACAAGGCAGACATCTTTATATTTCACACCATTATGGAAATAATTGGACAGAACCACAGTTGCTGAAAGAACTGTCACAGGCTATGACAGACTATCCTTTCCTGCGACCTGACGGGATCACTCTCTACTTCTCAGCCGAAGGAGAAGAATCTATAGGTGGACGAGACATATTCCGTACTACATACGATGCTGACAAAGCTCGTTTCTATGAAGCAACAAACATCGGAATGCCTTACAATTCATCAGCAAACGAATATCTTTTAGTCATCAGTGACATGGATAACATTGGATTTCTTGTAAGCGATCGCTATCAGCAAGAGGATAAGGTGTGTATATACACTTTCGAACCGACAGCCCAACGTAAAACATTCGATGAGAAGACGGGCAAGGACACATTAATAAGATTTGCCCGCATGGAGAATATAAAAGATACATGGCAATTCTCTAATCGGCAAGCGGCTATTCTACGTCGTGATGCTCTCATAGCACGACTGGAAAACAAAGAGGATAAAGAGAAAATGACATTTACAATCAACGATAATATTACATATACTTCTCTTTCTGATTTTCAATCATCTAACAGCAAAAGGCTCTATCAAGACATAATCCGTATGAAGAGCGACCTCACCCATATAAATGAAATCCTTGAGAATACACGTAATAGATATGCAGAAGCTACACGTTCAAAGAAATACGAATTAGGTAGACTGATAATAAAACTTGAAAAAGAAGTTCTCGAACTTGATGCAAGCATTAAAACAAAAGAAAAGCAACTACGAAACATCGAAAACAAATAATTATCAAAACTTTATACAATGAAATTTTTTCCTGAATCTGAACTGATCATTAATGGAGATGGTAGCATTTTCCATCTTCATCTGAAACCCGAGTATCTTGCTGATAAAGTTATACTTGTTGGCGATCCAGATCGTGTAACACTTGTAGCAACTCATTTTGATAGTATAGAACATGAAGTGCAGAGTCGTGAATTCCACACCATCACTGGCAAATACAAGGGTAAACGTATCACAGTACAATCTCACGGCATTGGCTGTGATAATATCGACATCGTAATGAATGAACTCGATGCATTGGCAAATATTAATCTTGAAACACGAACTGAAAATCCAGAACATCGTACACTTACCCTTGTGCGTATAGGAACATGTGGAGGATTGCAACCGGAAACGCCTATCGGCACTTTCGTAGCATCGGTGAAGAGTATCGGTTTTGACGGCTTGCTCAACTTCTATGATGCTCGTAACGAGGTGTGCGACCTCAGTATGGAAAAAGCTTTCATAGAACATATGCAATGGAACCCTGTCAAAGGAGCTCCTTATGTTTCAACTGCATGTCCAGAGCTAATTGAGCGCATTGCAGCCGATGACATGTACCGTGGAATAACAATTTCTTGCGGTGGATTCTATGGTCCTCAGGGACGCCAACTTCGTATGAATATCGAAGATCCAAATCAGAATGAAAAGGTAGAAGCCTTCCGTTATAATAATCTCAAAATAGCAAACTTTGAGATGGAATCGTCAGCACTTGCAGGTTTAGCTTCAATTCTTGGACATAAAGCAATGACATGTTGCATGGTCATAGCAAACCGTTATGCCAAAGAAATGAATACAGGCTACAAAAATAAGATTGACGACCTTATTCGCATAGTACTTGAACGAATTTAAATAGTATACAACATTGTCAACAATTTGCGCAATTTCAACAGCTAAAGGCGGGGCCATAGGTATCATTCGTACCTCTGGTCCTGATGCAATACGTATAACAGACTCAATATTCCGTGGGAGAAAAAAACTTAGTGAATCAAAACCATATACACTAAATTTCGGACAAATTATTGACGAACGTGCTGAAGATTGTGAGGTCATCGATGAAGTTCTCGTGTCTATATTCCATGGACCGCACTCATATACAGGTGAAGACTCTACTGAAATATCATGCCACGGTTCACAGTATATACTACAACGGATAATAGAACTTTTGATAAACAATGGCTGTGAATTGGCAAAACCTGGTGAATATACGCAACGAGCATTTCTAAATGGGAAAATAGATTTGTCTCAAGCCGAAGCCGTTGCCGACCTTATAGCATCACAAAACAAATCGACCCACCGCATTGCACTACAACAGTTACGTGGTGGATATAGCAATAAACTAAAACATCTACGTAACCAGTTACTTGAAATGACATCACTACTCGAACTGGAACTGGACTTCTCGGAAGAAGATGTTGAATTTGCAGAACGTGAGAAACTAATCAATCTTGCAGAAAAAATAAATGATGAAATAAGCCGTTTGACAGAATCATTCCGTCTTGGCAATGCCTTGAAAAATGGGGTACCTGTAGCTATTATAGGTGCTCCTAATGTAGGAAAATCTACGTTGTTAAACGCCTTACTGCATGAAGATAAGGCTATTGTTTCTGACATTAAAGGAACAACACGCGACCTTATTGAAGACACTATAACAATAGATGATATTACTTTTCGATTTATAGATACTGCCGGTATAAGACACACCAATGATACAATAGAACTCTTAGGTATTGAACGTAGTATACGAGCCGCCGAGAAAGCTCAGATTATAATACTTATGCGCGAGCCTGGAGTAGAATATCCTAATATCGACATAAGTGATGATCAGACAGTGATATATATCGATAATAAAACTGATGAATTCCAAGCTCTACATGGCATTGGGATAGTTGAACTTGAGCGAAAACTCGTTGACGCAGTTGCAAAAGATCGTGATGATGATTTTCTTGTAACTGGTTACGTAGATGTTTTAGTTTATTGCTATATCC
>CAJPPF010000214.1 GCA_905372445.1 uncultured Prevotella sp.
TTTGATATATTCTGTATTTTATATACTCTAAAAACTCTAAAATACATCTAAAAACTGTCTAAAAACTGTTTCAGGTTAAACCAATGAGGAAAGTTATAAATCAAGCTTACGTCACGACAATAGACCGAAGATGTAAACGGCAGAACGTGATGAATCACGTCCATGCACTTTCGTATACCGGACCAGAGTAATGAATAAAGTCAACAAAAAGACTGTTCTGACCGCAAATACAGCCGATATTTACCGACGGATTGTCGTTAAGTACGGAAAACGCTTGTTTTTGGCATTACGTGAAAGGCGCTGATAATCAGAGCAGTAGTTGTTCTTGATGCCAATAAACATACGAATCAGTTTCAACAACCGCCGTTTCTTGAGGCTAAAACCGTCGCTTATTTAAGCTAATACCTTCGTTTCTTGCCGATGAAACCGCCCTTTTCATCGTTGAAAAACACAGCTTCTTGAGATAAAAATCAAGAAATGAAGACGTTTTCAGCTCTCGTCGGTTCTTGAAGATACTGTTTTATGTCATGTCGACTTGGCAAATCATCACTTTTGATTTTCTATTTCGCTAAAAACCGCGAAGGTAATTTTTCTTTACTTTACTATAGAGAGTTATTATTGATGCTTAAACCCAAACATATATAAAACCCCTTTTACACCAGTAGAATAAAAAAGGGTGGTCTATACTATTTATAGAGGAAATCGGTCAATAGACCGCAGTGCTTTTTATTATTAAAGACGAAAAGCAGTTAGGAATCTATTAGCTGATTTGTGGTTAATTAAGATATTGCAGACGCATATAATCAATATCTGGCATGAGTGCAGTGTCGTTATGTAGTCTGATGGTGTTCATTCCCTTTTTAAGGCATATTCTCACAACAGCTTCAGCACGGTTGTCACTTGTTTTTATTCTGACAGTTTTAACGTTTACGCCGTTCACATCTATATCGAACGAACAAATGCCTGTAGATGTATAGCATATTGCCATCGTATATTCACCTCCTTTCTTGCTATACACATTACGCCATATCAGATCATTTTGGGCTTTTCTTCCCAACCAAGACACTTTATGTCCACCACTACATTTATTGTCAAATACATATATCGCAGTGCCTGCCGTTATGTTGTTCACTATTTCTTGGTAGTCGCTTATATATCCGCATTCGGCCTCATACATGCTACGTTCTAATCGCAGTTTTGCTTTTGCAGTATATATACGAATGCCATGTGCAGGAACATTTACGTTCATTGAACCCTCGAATTCTCCTATATCCTTATGTTCGAATATATCGCGTATCTTAACATTGCCACTCATATCAATCAATCTAAAGTCTAAGCATACAGTCGTATCATTTTCGTTCGGATTATATATTGCGAAGGCTCTTGACTTTCCATTTCGTTGTTTTATATCTTTTACAAGAACGTAACAACCATTTGTATATGCTGCTATATATGCCTGTTCATATACGGGATCCTGATTCAGCGCTATTAATTCCTTATTTTTTAGCAGTGTCAGCGTTTGTTGTTTCATTTGAGTCATGTCACAGCCTATCAGCAGCGGGGAGTTCATGATGCACCACAATCCGAAATGCGTTTTATCTTCTTCATAGGTCAGACTTCTCCCTATTTCCAGCATGTCCATGTCATTGTAATGTCCTTTATAACTGTATGCTGACATATATAGGTTCTGTTCAATTATACTCTTCACCGAGTTCCAGTCATCTGCTATATCATGTGTCGTACGCCATGATGTTGCGATGTCGCTTACCCATGTACCGGGATAATCCCACCTACACACGTTAAAACGAATGCCTTTCTTACCGGTATTTTTAATAGCCTCACTAATTGCAGTATACCTCTCACGCTCATCCAATATAGTCTTATCGAAATTAGTCCAATCAGTTCCTCCGCAAAAATCTACCTTTATGAAATCGAATTCTAATGTATTGAAGAAGAAATTAGCATCTTGTTGGTCGTATCCAAGCATTCCGACATCCTTTGCAATAGTATCATTACCCCAAAAATTTCCGCATGTGTTACGACCGGCATCTGAGTATATGCCAGCTTTTAGCCCTCTATTGTGTATATAGTCAACTAATGGTTTAAGACCATTTGGGAAGCGTTTAGGATGTATCAAGAGTTGACCATCAGATTTTCGGCGCCCTCCGAAAAATCCATCATCTATGTTTATATATCTATATCCTGCGGCACTAAGTCCGCTGGTAACCATGGCATCAGCCTGAGCACGTATTATACTATCGTTTATATTTATTGCAAATGTGTTCCATGAACTCCATCCCATTGTAGGTCCATCGTTCTTCTGGGCATAGCCGTTTACTATTATAGTAATTAGCATTAATGCTATTGCTTTTATTTGTTTTACCATACGTGATAAGGTTGTGTAGAGAATGTCTCGTAATTTGATTTATCGGACTTGACGAATACACGTGCATACAGAGCCTTGCAATCAGTGAGTGTACTACAATCCATACTGAATGTCATCTCGCCGGTTTGTCCTGCACCAGCTACAGATAGTTTATTGCATGACATATCAACAAATTGAGTGTTGTTGACCAAAAGCCCAGCAGATTTAATCTTTGCATCCTCAACAATCTTCTCTATGTTAAATGTCGCCGTTAATGTCTTCGTCTCGTTATTGAAATTATAACGGACATCATAGATGAGAAAATATGGTTTTACTTCGTAGTCTATATTTATATCTGTTTTTACTATAGTGCTCAGAGTGTCTGCTTGTTCCCATGGTCCTACTCCATTTTTTGTTATTAGTCTGACTTTACCGGGATATATGTATGTTGAGAAAGTGCCGTCCTGAGCCACGGTTATGTTCTGTGCTGATTCTTTGCCAAAGCCGGTCTGCCATAATTCAATCTGTACAGATGGTGTAAGTTGGCTTGTGCCAGATCCTCTCACACCTATATTTTTACCTTGATAACACATCTTGCCTTGAATGTGGCAGTATGGTGCTTCCATATTATCAGCTTCGCATGCTGAAAATAATATAGTAATCAAGGATGATGTAAGTATAC
>CAJPPF010000215.1 GCA_905372445.1 uncultured Prevotella sp.
GGAGAACATACCCACGGCGATGATGACGACGCTCAGAGCCGACGCAAACAGCTGTGGGACAGCATGCGAGAATGTATGTTCCAACATCGTACAGTCCTCCATAATGGTTGAAGTGAGGTCTGAAAGATTGCGTTCGCTGAAGAACGCCAGCGGCAGTCTGCGCAGTTTCTCGGCAATGCTGATACGTCGATTGGCACTTTCGGTGTAGACGGTTGTATAGGTGCTGTCGTATTGTCTGCGACTGATGAAATACATTACACCCGCAAGCACACCCGCCAAAACGACGTAAAACCAGAAGCTATGCTTAGCTGGCGAATTCTCTCCAAGATACTCCATAAGGAAGAAAAACAAGTATGTGGCAGGTAGCATAAATGCGAGATTGAGCAATGTTGAGAACACCACACCCTTGCGAAAGTCTTTTGCTCCTTTTTCTGATAGGGCAAAACGTGTTTGAAAATATCTGATCATAACTTAATTCTTTTATTTTGTCTGCAATTATATTTTCCAAGCCACTGCCTGTTGATACTCGTTCCACATATTATAATATAGCGTTTGTCGGGTCATCAATTCCTGATGCGTACCCTCTTCTGCTATTTGTCCGTCCTTCATTACGACGATGTGATGGGCATTTTCTACTGTTGTCAGTCGGTGGGCTATCATCAACACGGTCTTTCCGCGTGTCAGGTGCTCCAATGCACCTCGAATGAGAGCCTCGTTCTCCGGGTCGGCAAAGGCGGTGGCTTCATCAAGTACAATTATAGGAGCGTCTTTCAGTAAGGCGCGTGCCAGAAGGATACGCTGCTGTTCGCCACCTGACAGATAAGTGCCTTCTGCACCTATGACGGTGTCAAGTCCTTGCGGCAGTCTCTCTATTATCTCACGGCTCTGCGAGAGTTCCAACGCGCGGTCTATTTCTTCCATTGTGGCGTCGGGCTTTCCGTAGCGGATATTATCCAAGAGCGAGGTCTTGAACAGCCGGGTGTTTTGAAAGACAAACGAAACGTTGTGCATCAATTGCGCCTTATCCAGCTGCCGTACATCAGTTCCTCCAATACTCACACTGCCTCCACATACATCCCAGAAACGTGGTATGAGCCGTGCAATGGTTGTCTTGCCACTACCTGACGCACCCACCAACGCAACGGTTTTCCCCTCGGGAATCGTCAGGTTGATATGGCTCACGGCATCCTTTTCCGCTCCCTCATAGCGAAATGACACATCACTGAAATGAATATCAAAACCTTCGTTCTTCTTTGGTTCATCATTTTCAGGAAGCGGCGATGTTGCGGTCAGGCTTTCTAAACGTCTGACAGCCTCACCTGCGAGGAAGAGATTCTGGTTGAGATGCATGCTTTTCATTATGTTAAAGGAGATGAGAGGGGTTATCAGCACGAAGAACAACATATCGGCAATTATGGCTGTCATGCTTTCGCCATCGCCTATCATAATGGCTACAGGCACAAGAAATAGAGGAAAGGCATTGATGACAACCGTATATGCAGACATAGGGTTACGCCAGCTTTTGGTATATTTTGTGACGAGGTCACGATAGCTGATTATGCTGTCATGAAATCGTTTGAATGAGAATACCGTTTGCTGAAACACTTTTACTACGGGAATACCTCTGATGTATTCCACGGCTTCGCTGCTCATCTGTTCTTGCGCATCAAGATACATTTGCTGGAACTTATTATGCTTTGGGTTCATCATGTAGCCCATGATGCCGAATGCACACAGAATTGGTATCATGGAAGCCAGCCCCAATTGCCAGTTGACGAGGAACAACGTGATTACAACACCTATCGGAGCGACAATGGAGCTTGCCACGTCGGGTAGGATATGTGCAACAAACGTATGTGTCTGCGATGAGTCTTCGTCTATTATCTTGCGCATACGTCCCGTATTTTGGGTGTCGAAATATCCTAACGGCAACAGCATGAGTCGTTTCATCACATAGCGCCGCATGTTAACCTCAATGCGGAATGCTGCCAGATGGGATAACATGAGGGCTACAAAATAAAGCAGCACACAGAACACCGATACTATAAGTGTGGCGATTGCATAGCCAAATATCGGAGTGTTTGCAATGTTGCCGTCTGACATAAGTAGTGTGCGCACTATCAGCCATACCAATATATAAGGTACAAGCGACAGCAATCCGTTGAGTACAGACAGGACAATGGAGCAGGGCAGCAATGCTTTGCGTCCTTCCATGTACGTCCCCAGTTGTTTTAGAATCTTTATCATATCATTGAATATTTATAATTAATATCATGGTTTCATAAGTTTTTCCCATCCGGCTATGCTGTAAATTGCATACTGCTCAAGCGCATAGTCTATTTCCTTTTCGCTGTATTCTTCATGCTCCACCAGTTCCGTGAAGAGTGTCATCCATGTAGAGCAGGCAATATGCAAAAAGAATGGAGATATGTTGGTATTAATATGAGGATAGCGCTCTTTCATTAGTTGCATATATTCCAAGCCAATCTTCATCTGATGACTGATGAGTCTTTCTTTATACCCGGCAAGGGATGTCTCATTTGCATTGAAAAGTAATAACTTGAGTTCAGGGCGGAATTTCTTTTTTATAAGTATTTTCATCTTTATTATGTAAGAATCTTGGAAATCCTGCATATGGAAAATATCAATAGACAAATGCTGTTCCTTATTATGCGACAAGATATGTGCATCGACTGCATTGATGAGTGGTTGCATCACCTCGCAGAACAGTTTGTCCTTGCTCTCAAAATAATTGTATACATTGCCCACTGCGATACCGGCTTTGCTCGCTATCGTCCGGATAGAGGTATTCCTTACACCGTTATTGATGAATTCCTTGTGCGCAATGGCTAATATGCGCTGACGTGTAGTATCTTTTAGTATTTGCATATAAATGGCTTGTTAATAATGAACAACGTTTCTCTATGTTCATAAAAAAAGCACACTTTGCTGTGATATGCAAGTGTGCTTTTTAGAGAATGCTGTTTGTAAGCTCTACTATGTCCTATATTGATATTCATTTGTCTATAATTAATGTGATGCAA
>CAJPPF010000216.1 GCA_905372445.1 uncultured Prevotella sp.
GCCGACATCTGCGCTGCCATTTCATCTCGCCGTAACCCGCTACGCCTTCGATGAAACGTCAGCACATCTTCTCAATAATCGAACAAAATCAGTCAAGGACTCTAATGATCGATTCGGGATAAAGGTGGTGCAATCTCCTTGCACCACCTTTTTTCAGTAACTGCAGATTCTGTCTGCCATGTCATCCTTTCGAATCACATTATGGCACTTAAATCACATTATTATAACGGTCTCATTGAGGCAGGCTGCGATGAAGCCGGACGCGGATGTCTGGCTGGCAGTGTCTATGCTGCAGCCGTCATCTTGCCCGATGACTACGACAATCCGCTCCTCAATGACTCAAAGCAGCTCACGCTTACGAAGCGTCTTGCCTTGCGTGAGCAGATTCTTCATGATGCTGTCGCTTGGGCTATAGGCATTTGCACGCCCGAGGAAATCGATAAGATAAACATTCTCAAAGCCTCCCACCTTGCTATGCGCCGTGCTGTAGAGCAGTTGGCAGTAAAGCCTGAAGGCTTAATCATCGACGGCAATATGTATACCGCCGGCATGCCCGAGGGCGTAAGGGAAGTGAAGTGCATCGTAAAGGGCGACGCAAAGTATCAGTCGATAGCCGCTGCCTCAATACTTGCGAAAACCTATCGCGATGATTATATGGCAGAGTTAGCCAAGGAATACCCATACTACGGGTGGGAGAAGAACGCCGGCTACCCTACAAAGGCTCACCGCGAAGGCATTCGTCTACATGGTATCTCGCCCTATCACCGTAAGAGTTATAACCTCATGGGCACAGGCGAACTGACAATAGAGTTTGAGTAATGTCACAATAATCCCCATCAGTCAGGGATTCTAATGACCGATTCGGGTTTAAGAGTGATAGTTTTCAGACTTGCTTCTCCTTGTATATGATATTGTTTGCTCCTGAAGTTATCTTCATTGCCTCCGGATGTTCTTTTATGTACGAGTCAATGTGACGTATGCGTTTCTCGTCGTACACCTCGTCCATGGCGATAAGAATGCCCGTCTCCTCCACCTCGCCAAAACCATAGTTCACCGCCGTGCCAAACAACTTCATCGTGGGCGAGAGGTTCATATATGCATTAATCAGCGGTGGGATATTGTAGCCCATGTTGCGAATCTCCTTGTTCAGAATACGATAGTTCGCCTTGAACGTGTCTTCTGTGAAAATCTGTGACAGTTCTTCCTCGTTGTGATCAAGCTTCAGTGGGCTAAGCGGTGTTATTAGGTTATCCTTGTCGTCGAAATATTTCTTCAGGAAATAGAGAATCATGTCGCGTCCTTTGCGAATGTACGACGGATACATAGTCATCTTACCGAAGAAGTAGCGAGCCTCGGGAAATATCACCGTCAGTGCTCCCAGTCCGTCCCAGAGGTTGTCGAGTGCGAAGATACTCTTCGAGTTAGTGCGTGCATTCTGGTATTCGAGCGACACAAATGAGCGTCCGAGCTCCACGGTGTAGGGCATATATTCCTTCAGAAACTTCTCTGAGAAATGAAACATATGCGATGTTGCGAGGTATGGCTGACCGTTTTCGCCGATATGCCAGTTCTTTCCGAGAATGTATCTATATCCTCCTATTATCTCGCTTGCCTCCGGATTCCACACTATCAGCTGCTTGTAGCAGTTCTCGCAGGTGTCGAACTCGTCGATGTCAGCCTCCTTACCTGTACCACCACCTGCTGCGCGAAAGGCAATCTCGCGCAGTCTGCCAATCTCGCGCATGACATTCGGAGCATCGTGTGCCGTTACGATGTATATCTCGTTATGGCTCTTATTAGTCATGCGGAGTTGCTTATCGTGTGTCAGTTCCGCCCTCAGGAGTTCTTTTGATACGGGGTCTATTATTTTCTCTGACATAATTTATAAACTTCTTCTTTTACCCATTGTGCCCACTCATTAGGAGTCTTCGTCTTGTCGAAGGTTGCTATTGGTATCGGTTTCCCTATTGTTATCGTGTATGTTTTATGCTGGTTCTTATACATTTCGTCGGGTAGAAACAGCATTGCTATGTTGAACTTTATACCTAAACGCTTGCTTATGTTTGCAAGCCGGTAGAAGAAGTTCGAGTTACGCCCCTCGAAATGTATCGGCACTATGTCGCGCCCTGTCTCAATGCTCTTGGTTATAAAAGTCTTTTTCCAGTCGAGGTCTTTTATTCTCCCGTTCTGTTTTCGGCTGCATATTCCTGCCGGAAACATCACGATGTGATTCTCTGAGGCGAATGTCGCCTCCACCACAGCCGGGAAATTCCTGCTGTTTTTGCCCGTTTTGTTTATGCCCACGCAGAGAGGAGCCAGTCCGGCAAGGTTCATCAGAAGGTCGTTGACGAGGTATTTGAAGTTGTCGTTGTATTTCTCACCAATGACACCACCCACTGCCAGACCGTCTATTCCGCCCAAGGGGTGATTTGCCACGAAGGTATAGAGCTTGCCGTCATCGGGCGAGGGTAGGTTTTCCGCGCCTACCACCTTAATCTTTACGTCAAGGTAGGCAAGGCAACTATTTATCCACGGCGTGCCCGTGAGACCTTCCGCACGAAGAAACTGGGTATTAAGCCAATCCTGATGAATAATGTGCTTCAAGTATCTCACCAGAACCCCTGGCACATAACGGGCTTTTTTACCCATTTTTGTTTTTAAAATTTTGTCAATGTCAATGACTACTTCCATTTACTTCTGATGGTTAATTTCACGTTACATGACGATAGTGTCGTGTTCATCCATGCAAAAATAATATTTTTTTTCCGTACAACCATCTTAAATCTTAATTTTTTTATTGGTGTCAGGTAAAAACTGATTGAAAGCTCTGTAAGCCTTTATCTATTGGCACTACAGGCACGTATAGCCAATAGTGGCTTACTGTTTGTTTCAAAATGTAAGCGTTACTAAAAAACATTCCTTTTATTTTTGTGTCTTCCACGAGCCGAGAAATGGTCGTTATTTGCCGGACGGCGTAGGGGCGTGATTTATCACGTT
>CAJPPF010000217.1 GCA_905372445.1 uncultured Prevotella sp.
TTTTACAAATATGATACATCCTATCGGTATTCGTATGATAACTTTGCAACAGAATAAAAACCATGGGGGCGTGATTCGTCACGTTCCGAAATCATAAAACCATGATGAATGGTGATCCGAATAAAAATAACGAGGGAGAAATACCACAACCCGGCAATAGACCGAACGCGGTGTGCGGAACGTGATAAATCACGCCCCTACGCCGTACCGACAAATATCGATATGCAGAGAAATCCCACGACACGGCAATGTACCGAACACGACGGGAGGAAACGGTTCTCACATATTAATATATAATTTCAAAATGCAATATTTATTTTTAATTTCTATTTAATATGAAAACAACAAACATCATTCAGAGGCTTTGCCTCTTCCTGTTCATCCTCATGCTGGCGGCGCCGGCGTGGAGTATTAAAAGAAGTTTCACTTGGTCTGCCTCCGATCGAAGCAGGAAAGAAGTTGAGGGCACTCGTATATCGTCCAATGACAATATTGTTACCGTCTCGTGGAGCGACTGCAAGACCGGTCCGGCATTGCTTGCTGCCAACCGCAACTGGGAGATGAAAAAGGGTTCTACCGTTACCATCACTTGTACGGCAGGTTGGCGTGTGCGTGCTTTCTACGTACGCGAGCAATTGAAGAACGCCAACAAGTTCACCTGCACGTCAAACAGTGCCTATCAAGGTGATGCCTCGAAGAAGATAGAGTATTATGACGCAACAGATGGAAGCATTACCCTCTATGCCCGCGATGAAATAGAATTTGCCAAGTACACTGTGGAATATGTCGAGAATGCCAACGTAATGTTCGATAGCAAACAGTATGAGGCATACTCTATGTCGGGGCAGCTCTCTACCAAGCTCAGGTACGACGGGCACTCCGGCAATGTCACCTACCATCTGTCCGACAACAATATTGCGACTCTCCTCGATGGCGGAACTTTAGACATAAAGCGCCCTGGAAAGGGAGTCTTAACCGCTACTTTTAGTGCCAATGAGGATTATTGCAAGGCGGTGTGCAGCGTTCCAATCAATGTAAAGCGCGACCAGCCGAAGTTCACTGGTGGTTATGTAAGAGATTATCGGTTTACCAATGGCAATGGTGTAGGGGGCGTTATCTATAACATCTTCGACTATATGAAAATAACTGCGCAAAGTGGACGTCCATTCCAATTTGATAATCCGGGCTTCAGCATAACCAGCGACAATCCCTCTGTCGTCGGTGTCGCCAATTCCAGTTCAGGAAAACTCACCTTCGGCGGTTCCAGCGGCACTGCCACCATCACCATCAGGCAGAAGGAGACCGATTACTATTCGGAAGTTTCCTCCACCCTTACTCTCTACGTCATGCGTAGCGCTCCCGATGGCACCATACTCTTAAAGGACCGCAACGAGTACAAGCTATTGGCAGTGTTCGTCGACGCCGGTTACAGGTTCTTTACCACCCGTCTCGAAGCCGACATCGACCTTGGCACCGAGCTCGTGATGATAGGTTCTTCCAAACGTCGGTATCAGGGTACGCTCGACGGGCAGGGACACACGCTGACATTTGACTGGAATGTTAACAGAGACGACATTGCTCCAATCTTGTATGCAGGCGAATTAACCATTAAAAACCTTAATATCAAAGGAAAGATAACGACTGACCGCCCAACCGTGTCAGGATTGATTGCCTATACTACCGATAGAACCTTCATATCCAACTGCGTCAGCGATGTGGACATCACCACTGGTTATAAATATAAAGCATGCTTTACATCGGGCATGGTAGCATATAACGACGAGGGCGATGTGACCTTCAACGACTGCATTGTCAAGGGAAAAATCATTTCCACGAAAAATCCTCCCACTGGTGGAATTAGTGGTTTCGTAGGTTATCAAGATGGCAAATGCACGCTGAACAACTGCCTCTATCTCGGCTCGAGCAATACCAGCTCACCGAGCGACACCTTTGCCTACAACTGTACAATCAACAACTGCTACTACCAGACTCCCTGTGGCGAGCCACAAGGCAAACAGGTAACCGCCGAACAGTTTAAGAGCGGCGAGTTGGCATATTTGCTACAGAACAAACGCACTGAACATGTGTGGGGGCAGGAACTCGGCAAGGACAATAAGCCACTGCTCACAGACGAAGCGCCGAAGCATGTATATAAAGTAGACTTCATCTGCAACGGAGAGGTGAAAGCCACACGCTACACCAACAGTGGCAAAACCGTTATCCTGCCAACAGTAAAGGAACTTCTGGGCGATACCTATAACCCCCAGAACCATTATACGCTCAACTTTAGCGATGGTTTCTCGGCATCTACCATTGTCAATTCCGACCACACAGTAGATGTAATAGTGCTTGTAAACAACATCTACGAGATTGCTTCGAAAGACAATTGGAATTCGTTCTGTAACCGTGTCAACAACGGACAGACCAAGCTCAATGCCAAGATGATCAAGAATGTCGATCTCGGCTCGGAAATTATGATGGCGGGAACTTCCTCCAACCCTTATGCCGGCACCTTCGACGGACAGAACCATACGCTGACGCTCAACTGGAATACCGGCGACAGAAACGACATCGCTCCCTTCAGGAATGTGAAGGACGCAACCATCAAGAACCTGCACACCGAAGGGACAATCACGTCAAGCAGTTACTTTCTGGCAGGACTGATTGACGAAGCGCGTGGCACGAACATCATCTCGGGCTGTGCCAGCAATGTGGATATTAAGAGCACCTATGCCAGCGACAGATGCGGGGTAGGAGGCTTGATTTCCTATATATACTCTGGTGCTAACGTCGCCATCAGCGACTGCCTCGTCAAGGGCAATATCAACGCCAAGGAGGCAGGCAGGAAAGGCATGGGCGGATTTGTATATGGTCAGAACGGCACCTGCACGCTGACCAACTGCCTCTACGTCGGCACGAACAATGCGGAAAACAACGGCGACAGAACCAATACTTTCGCCCACAACGCCACCCTCAACAACTGCCACTACCTCAA
>CAJPPF010000218.1 GCA_905372445.1 uncultured Prevotella sp.
ACTGCGCCGTCAATGACCCACAGCGGTTGAACGTTACCGATGATAGATGCTCCACCTCGGATGTTGATACGCGGAGCCGAGCCGAATGTGCCCGATACATTCTGGATTGACAGACCGGGCACACGACCTTCGAGCATTCGCGACACGTCGGCTATACCTTCGAGTTTGATGTCGTCCATCTTCACTGACGTGGCAGCACCGGTATACACTCTGTTGCGGCTGTTCTGATAGCCCGTCACCACAACTTCGTCCACTTGACGGCTGTCGTCTTTCAGCACAATGTTTAATGGGCGTTTGCCTATTTTCACCTGTTGGGTAAGCATGCCGATGTAGCTTGCCTGCAGTGTTTGACCCACGGCAGCCTTGACGGTGAAGCGTCCGTCCACGTCGGTCACTGCCTTTGCTTTGGTCTCCACCACATGCACATAGGCACCGATGAGTGGTTCGCCCTGTTCGTTACATATCGTTCCGGTCACCGTTTCGTCCGTCTGTGCCATAACCGTGAGGAGCATGAACAGCAACGAAAAGGTTGTCAACGCCTTCTTTATATTTATATGTCTGTACATTCTATTATATAATGATTATTCTACTTGTGTAATGGTATATGATTCTTATGTTAGAGATGCACCTGCACTCCGCCGTAAATGCCGAACGGATGACCGGCTCGCAGTCCCGAGGGATGGCGTGACACCAAATATTTCTTGTTGGCGAGGTTGATAGCATTCACGGTTAAAGTGATATTCTTGTTAATATGTGCTTTCAGTGAAGCGTCCAAGATCAGATGGGCGGGGATTTTCTCGCGTTCGGCTATCTTGCCTTGTCCCGGCAGTGTGCGCATATCGCCGTTGTAGCGTGCTCCGAAACTGGCTTCCATCCACTTATGTTCTATGCCTATCTGCGCATTAAAGGCGTGCTTGTAGATATATGGAATCTCGTCGCCGTAGATCACATGACCCCATGCCGCACTTTCAAAATCGTTTTTCATTTTCGTGTTGGTATAGGTATAAGTGAGTTGTATGGGCATTTGCACGGCAAAATCTTTAGGAAGTGGCAGCCAATGGAACAACAGTTCAAGTCCGTTTACCAAAGCCTTGCCCACGTTAAACTGGTCGAGCGTGCCTTGTCCACCCTGCGCTGCCAAATCGCTTCCCAGCATATTGGAGTAGTTGTTATTGAAAACGATAGCCTCACATTTCAGCGTCTGTGTCGTCAGACGTAAGCCTGCCTCCATGTTCACGCTGCTTTCGGCTTTTTGATTGAGCGAGGCACTGGGTGGAGCGAAGCCCTTATGGATGCCGCCGAAAGCTGAAAGGACGGGCAGCACCTTTACGTTGAATCCCAATCCCGGCAGGAGGGCGCGTACATGATTGGGTGTTTCGATGCGTACCATACCCGTACGACGCGGATCAGCCTTTGTATAGTCGCGCTTGAGCAAGTCCACATCTTCATAGCGCATGCCCGCTGTGAGCGTCAGGATTCCCTTCGACCATTTGCCAAGCCAATAGCCTGACCAGGCGTGAGCTGTAGTGATGCGATTGGCATTACTGCCAGGCAGCCCTGCCAGAAACAGGCTCATGCGTCCGCCCTGCATAGCATAGCCGTCATCATGCTGAAAACGGTCTTCGCTGTCGGCATGGTAGCGCACGCCGAGCTCTGCCGTGAGATAGCCTCCGCCGAGCATAGTGCGGTATTCAGCCTTCGACTGAACACCTCGTGAGTGGTACACACGGTGGTTGGCACGCAGCATCAGTGCCTCACCTACGTAGTCCTTCTTACCCGTAACGATGTCAAAATAGTCACGGTTGGTTTCCGGATCAGACAGCACCGCTTCTATAGAACGGCGTTCGCCCTTGGTGAATCCGGTTCTTACCTCGTTCAGCTTGTACCAGTTACGGAAAAAATAGTTATAGTATAGATTCGTGGTTATCTTCAGTTTATTGCCCGACTCTATAAGATAGGTAGCCACCCATTGGGTGTGACGCGTCTTCAGATTGTCCTTTTGCGCACCCGCATAACGGAAATAGGGACGTGCGGCGAAATCGCTTTCCGACAGTCCGAGGTAGGTCTCGTCGGACGTCTCGTTGGCAAACCCGAACTTCAGCTCCAACAAATGGTTGAGTCCCTCATCCTTATTGGTCTGTGCCGAGACTTTGGCAATGAGGTCATTGCGCTTGAACCCCGTGCGCTCGTCGGGGTCGTCCTTACGGAAACCGTCAGATTGATGGCGCAGGTATTCTACTAAGAAGCCTACATGCTTGAAACGATTGCCTATACTGGCATACGACTTGAAGGTGTTGTAGCTGCCGTAAGAGGTGTTCAGCTTGGCGCTGAACTTCGAGGGAATAGGCGTCGACACAAGGTTGACAGCTCCTCCGGTGGTAAACGGTCCGTATTGTACCTGACTGCTGCCCTTCAACACCTCGATTGAATACATGCGCGCAGCGTTCGGGAAATAATAAGCTGCCGGGGCTGAGTAAGGGGCAGGGGCAGCCAACACGCCGTCTTCCATAAGCGAGATGCGCTCGCTTCGCTCGGCTTTCGTACCGCGCAGACTGATGTTCGGACGCAATCCGAAACCGTCTTCTTCGTATACGTTCACACCGGGAACGCTTTTGAGCATGCGGTTGATGTCGGTATAACCGAACTTCCCGATTTCTTCCGGAGAGATGTAATAAGCTGAACCCGTACGGTTGCGCGCTTCGAATTTGCTACCCAGCATCTGGTTGGAACGTACGACGACCTCCGTTATCCTGTGAATCGAATCGGTCATAGCGTTCATAGCTTTGCTTTGTGTGCCTTTCTGCGTCTGGGCAAATGTCACCAATGATATTAGCGACAAAAGCAGAGGCATCATTTTTATCCTATAATGCATATAAATAACGTTTAGACTTATATAGCTTCTTTTATCATCGGGACTTTGGGTTGTCCCAATTGTCATAAACCAAAAGTGTTTTTCATAAAGCTTATAAGCTATTTCATAAAAAAT
>CAJPPF010000219.1 GCA_905372445.1 uncultured Prevotella sp.
GTACAGGGAGCTCCAGAGGAAGTAACTTCAGCTCTTAACAAGTCAGAAGCATTCTTTGACAAGAACAAGAAGACAATCATTGGTGTAGTATGCGCACTCGTAGTAATCATCGTAGGCTTTTTCGCTTACCATACTTACGTAGCAAGTCCACGCGAGGCTAAAGCAAGCACAGCATTGGCTAAGGCGCAGGAACTTTTCAATAATGAGCAGTATGACAAGGCAGCTCCCGAGTTTCAGAAGGTCATCAGTGACTTTGGAGGTACTGACGCCGAGAATCTCGCAAATCTCTACCTTGGTCTTTGCTATGCAAACCAGAACAAGTGGGAGGATGCAGTAAAGTCGCTTGACAAGTATTCTGCTGGCAATGACGCCATGGTAAGCCCTACAGCTATGGCTGCACTTGGCAATGCATACGCTCATACAGGCAATATCGACAAGGCAGTGTCTTCACTCAAGAAAGCAGCTTCAATGGCTGACTCAAAGTCTTCAAACAAGGCTAACAACAGCATTTCAGCTATATTCCTTATGCAGGCTGCTCAGCTTCTCGAAAGTCAGAATAAGAATGAAGAAGCTCTGAAGCTCTATCAGGAAGTCAAGACAAAGTATGTCAACTCACAGCAGGTTCAAAATAAGGAGATTGACAAGTATATTGAGCGACTTACAGAGTAATTATGGCTGACCCAATGCCCGACCTCTCAGATTATATATCGAAGAAAGTACCCGATGCAGGCGACATGTGCTTCGGCATTGTCATTGCTGAAAAGAACCCGGAGATAGCCAACGCTCTACTTAACGGCGCTGTAGGTACACTTTTGGAAAAAGGTGCTATCATAGAAAATATACATGTAAAGACTGTTCCTGGTTGCTCTGAACTTGTTTACGGTGCACATCAGATGACGCTTCGAGGTTATTATGATGCAGTCATCGTACTTGGATGTATCATAAAAGGCGAAACACCACACTTTCAGTTCCTGAGCCAAGCCATAAACAACGGTATACAACAACTCAACACAAAGAGCGAGGTGCCTGTTATATACGGTCTGCTGACGACTGAGAACATTGCACAGGCGCGACAGCGTTGTGGAGGAGAGAAAGGCAACAAAGGCTGCGAGAGTGCCATTGACGCTATAAAAATGGCAAAGTTCTAAACAGCATTCTTCACAGCATTAACACAATATAGGGATGTCATTGTGGCATCCCTATATTGTGTTTTCATTAGAATGGCATATCGCCCGGAGGAGGTAATGTATCGAATGCCTCGCTCATTGAATCAAATTTCGACGAGATTATCTCGCCACCATCCATAGGTGTATCGTTAGCGCTATAGCCGGCAGAAGGATTATCAAATCGTGTGAACTGACCAAGGAATTTCAGTACTACGATGTCAGTAGCGCCCTTACGATGTTTTGCAATAATAATCTCTGCCATGCCACGCAGGTCGCGCCCCTGTTCATCTTGATATATACGATAGTATTCCGGACGGTGTACGAACAACACCATATCGGCATCCTGCTCAATGGCTCCCGATTCACGGAGGTCAGAGAGTTGCGGGCGCTTTCCCTCATTACCTTCTCGCCCCTCTACTCCACGGTTAAGCTGTGAAAGGGCTATAATCGGAATATCCAACTCCTTAGCTAATCCCTTGAGAGAACGGGAAATAGTTGATACCTCTTCCTGACGGTTGCCAAACTTCATTCCATTGGCGTTCATCAACTGCAGGTAGTCGATCATGATGACCTTCACACCTTTCTCACGACACAGTCGCCGCGCTTTAGTACGAAGCTCAAACACACTAAGTCCGGGAGTATCGTCTATATAAATAGGTGCATGCGACAGTCGGTCGATATTCTTGTCCAGCCGTTGCCATTCGTCATTATCGAGCTGACCATTAAGAATCTTCGAACCGGCAATCTCGAACACATTCGACATCAGACGGTTGGCAAGCTGCACGTTATTCATTTCAAGTGAGAAGAACGCAATAGGAATGTTATAGTCGACAGCAATATTCTTTGCCAGCGACAGTGCAAACGAGGTCTTACCCATCGCCGGACGACCTGCAAGGATTATAAGGTCAGACTTCTGCCAACCTGACGTCAGTTCATCCAATCGGGTATACCCTGTCGGAATACCTGTTATACCACCGGTATTCTCCGATGATTTCTGAAGTATTTCTATAGCCTGGCTAAGAACCGGAGCAATAGCAGTATAATCCTGTTTGAGGTTTTTCTGCGACAAAGAGAAAAGACTTCCCTCTGTCTCTTGCATCAGCACATCAACATCTGTTGTCTCGTCGAACGCTTTAGTCTCCACGTCACTCGCAAAGGATATAAGCTGGCGAGCCATATATTTCTTTGCAAGAATCTTGGCGTGATACTCTATATGAGCAGAAGAAACAACACGCGAACTGAGTTCAACGATATATTCCGGTCCTCCGACAAGAGTAATCTTGCCCATACGCCGCAATTCCTCCGTGACGGTCAATATATCAACCGGGCGCTGATCGATGTTCAACTGACGCACTGCTTCGTATATCGCCTGGTGTTTAGGCTCATAGAACGTCTCCGGGTGGAGGATCTCACTCACCACCGAGAACGCATCACTGTCGATCATCAACGCTCCGAGCACAACACGCTCCAGATCCACAGCCTGTGGCTGAAGATGACCGTAGGTATTATCAATGGGAGCCTGCTGTCGACGGCTACGATTATTATTGTTTGTTTTTTCTGCTGGCATACATTTCCATTAAATGAGAGCAACAAAGATACAAAAAAAAATGGAACGTTGGAAATAATAAGAACGAAAAGCTATCTTAAAGAAGAAAAACAAATTCTTTTTATTCAAAAGGCGAAAAAACCGCTTCAAACATTTGGCAGATTAAAAAAAAAGCCATACCTTTGCACCCGCAATTCGGAAACATACCGATATAAGTTGCACCGTTAGCTCAGTTGGTAGAGCACCTGACTCTTAATCAGGGTGTCCAGAGTT
>CAJPPF010000220.1 GCA_905372445.1 uncultured Prevotella sp.
AATTCGAGCTAAGAAATTATTTCGTAGATGGATTGTCACAAGAGATAAGGAAGGCTGGTTTGATAGGCATATAAGAAACTTGAACACTAACAAGAATTAATACAATATGGTTAGTCCAAGAAACAAAAGTCCCACTATTGGTTTTTCAGTACGAATGTATGATGACCAATTATATTCAATTAGTGCAGGGTTCAGTCCACATATTGTAACAGGTAACGGTAATTTGGACAGTGTACTCAAACATGATTTACATCACCTAGGGCATTCTCGTGCATTGAATGAACTGTTCTTGTTAAATTATGGTCTCCAAGGTCTTAATGCATTGTTATTAAGAGGGAATTTTGTTAATTATTGGTGTCCGGTAAATAAATTATAGCGAAGAATTGAGTAGGATGAAACCTGTATGGGCGTGATTTATCACGTCCCGTCTTACTCAAGAGACATACAATCATGCCTAATTAATACGCAATGGACTCAGTGCAGAAAGCGTAACGTGATAAATCACGCTTAAGCCTCTCTCCATGAAAACAAACAATCACTCCCATGCCATAAAATGAATACAGCACAACAGGCGGAACGTGATAAATCACGCCCCTTTCTCAGCTCGTGGAAGACACAAAACTAAAAGGAATGTTTTTAGTAACGCTCACTATTTTTGCAAAAAGTAAGCCTCTATTGGCTATACGTGCCTGTAGTGCCAATAAATAAAGGCTTGCAGAACTTTCATTAAGTTTTTACCGGACAGCAATAGAATAAATTAAACAAAAAGGCTTTTCTAAGCATTCATACAGGCAATATTTGCCGGCGCATTGTCATTCGATACCGAAAAACGATTATTTCGGGCATTACATGAAAGCCACTGATAACCAGAGAGATAAAAGACTTTTGTAGCGATAAAAAGAAAAATCAGTTTCAAGAACTGCCAGTTCTTGAGGCTAAAACCGCAGCTTCTTACCGATAAACTCATTCTTTTCAGCATCAAGAATCCCCGTTTTTCCATGAAAAAAGCGCGGAATGAAGCCGTTTTTAGCTCTTGTTGCTTCCAGAAGGCAGGGCTTTATGTCATGCTGACTTAGCAAATCTTCGCTTTTGGTTTTCTATTTCACACAAAACCGCGACGGTAAATTTTCTTTACCATGCGAGTTAGGGATAAGAATATTTATCCCCAATTATTGCTGTCCGGTAAACAAATTATAGCGATGAATCAAATAGGATGAAACCTGTAGAGGCGTGATTTACAAGATGTGTTAACCTGCTTATAGCTGTATATATAGATCATCAGCGGGTTTTTCTTGGGTTTTGGCAAGACTATTGTGTATTGATTCTGTTCAGCATTTTCCGATTGTCCAATACGTATACGGATAGTTTTGCAAGACCCAACTTGAAACTTCGTTGTAATGTACTGATTTTAAACAAAGGAACAAAAAAATTTGTCTGTTTCGTAAAAAAGTAGTACCTTTGCAATGCTTTTTGCGGTCTATGCCGAGAAAGCGTAAGTTTAATTATTAAAAACATTATAGCAAATGATTATCGTACCAGTAAAAGACGGTGAGAACATTGAGCGCGCGCTGAAGAAGTTCAAGCGTAAGTTCGAGAAGACAGGTATTGTTAAGGAGCTTCGCGCTCGTCAGCAGTACGACAAGCCTTCTGTCATCAAGCGTCTTAAGATGGAGCATGCTATCTATGTACAGCAGCTCCGCGACAAGGAGGAATAATCCTCTTGTTGCAACATACAGATTGATACAAAAAAAGTGGCGTAAGCCTGTAGCTTGGTAAGGGATGGATACGCTGGTTGCTGAATTTCTTGACTATCTGAGGTTTGAGCGTAGGCGCTCGGAACTGACGGTAAAGAGTTATGATGAGGATCTCGGTCTCTTTGTTGATTATGTTCGGCAGCTTGATGAGAGTCTCTCATGGCAATCGGTCGATCAGGATATTATCCGTGGCTGGGTGGAAAGCATGATGGATAAAGGCAATACCGCAACCTCTGTAAACCGGAGGCTGAGTTGTCTCAGATCTTTCTATCGCTTTGCTCTCGCCCGTAAGAAAGTTACGCATGATCCTGTATATCGGATAAAAGGTCCGAAGAAAGCAAAACCTCTTCCGCAATATCTGCGTGAAGATGAAATGGAAAAGCTTTTGGGGATGGATATTCAGGTGGACAATTATAAAGATGTCCGCGCGAGGACGATTATCCTTGTCTTCTATTCTACGGGAATACGACTTTCGGAACTTGTAGGGCTGAACGATGCTTCGGTTGACTTTGTCGCCCGACAGCTGAAAGTACTTGGCAAGAGAGATAAAGAGAGGATTATTCCTTTCGGTTCTGAACTTGCGGAGGTCCTCGGGGCTTATCAACGTCTTCGGAATGAGACTTTGGGATTTGTTCCTGAACGTCTGTTCGTTACTGATACAGGGCAGCGAATGACTGCAAGTCAGGTGAGGAGGCTTGTTGGGGAAACTCTTGCGAAAGTTACCACACTTAAGAAGAAAAGTCCTCATGTGTTGCGTCATACTTTCGCAACGGCGATGCTCAATAACGAGTCAAGTCTCGAAAGTGTTCAGAAGTTGCTCGGGCATGAGAGTATCGCGACGACCGAGATTTATACTCATACTACTTTTGAGCAGTTGAGAAAAGTCTACACTTCGTCACATCCTCGAGGAGAAAAAGATGAATCAAATCTGTAAATCGATTAAAATTTAACGACCGAAAACGGTCATGGTAAAACTTGAAAAAGAAAGTAGAGGTGCTATATATATTAAAGGTGTAGTGGCTTTAAAACCGCTTTCGCCATTTGAAAAGAAGAAAAAACACCTGCTGTCGAAAAAAACTTCGAAAAAGTTTGGTGAAATAAAAAAAAAGCTATACCTTTGCAACCGCTTTACGAAAGCATCCTGTTAAATGCTAGGCCTGACGGCTGCAAAGGATTTGCCTCTTTAGCTCAGTTGGCCAGAGCACGTGATT
>CAJPPF010000221.1 GCA_905372445.1 uncultured Prevotella sp.
CAGCTTTGTTCCGCGCTTTTAATCTCAAAAAGCGGTGGTTCTTTATGCTGAAAAGGGCGGTTTTAGCGGCAAGAAGCGGTGGTTTTAGGCTTAAGAAACTGCGGTTCTTGAAATTGATTCTTATTTTTATTGGTATCAAAATACTCTATCGCTTTGATTATCAATATCTTTTATTTAATGCCAAAAACAAGCGTTTTTCGTCAACGGACAACAACGCGCCGGCAAATATCGGCTGTATGTATGCTTAGAACAGCCGTTTTGTTGATTTTATTCACAGTATACGGAAGTGCACGAAAAGACGACTGAAACCTGACGGAGAGATGTCGTCGACGCAAACAATGTAATCACTACAACTTCCCTTACAATCGGAAGCAGCAAGTAATGTGAGGAAAGGGGGGATAATACGATTAATAATCAACAAGGCGATGTTATGTTAAAGCCTTTACAGTCGACCGATAAATTTCTTTATTCTGAAGTATATTTCTTCTTCCAATGAGAATAACAGCCATGAGTGAGGAAACGGAAAGAGCCCTGGTTTTCGCTTGTTCTTCGGAGCCACGATTGAAAAGTCAACATCAAGCATATTGCTACGCATTATTTCTATAGCTGTCTGTTTCTGCTGTTTTGTGAACAGCTCTCTATACATAAAGTAATATTTATATGCATCAATGATCATCAGCCAACGGAAATTCTCATGTGCAGATCTTATTTTTTCACTAAGTCCAAGTGCCTTAAGCTGTCGTGACATTGACTTGTGTGCCTGAAGTACATCTATGCTTGACATGCTGATTCTGTGAGAAAGCGAATCCGGCAACAAGCGATAATAATAAATGCCCTCAGATTGGCGTACTTTTGGTGAAAAAAGGAAATGTAGTCTGCCCGTATTATCCTCGCCATAGACCCTGTCGGAATTATCAAAAAGAAATTTACGCTGAAGCGAAGTCCTTACAAGACATCTGCCCGATATATGCCAAGGCATGCTTGCATAATAAGCCTCTTCGCCGGTGATTTCCTTTTCCTTGATACGTCCCTCTGGGTCAAAGCTTGAGCCATCCATGCGCACTCTAACCTCTCTAAGAACTACGCAGTTCACATCTTCGCGTCCATAAAACTCCGACACAGCTTTTTCCAAGGCATCAACACCAAGCCAGTCGTCATGGTCGATTGTTATAATATACTCTCCTTGAGCTATGGCAACACCTGCATTTCTTGCTATCTGTGCACCAGCGTTTTCATTCAGAGTGATGATTTTGACTCTGGAATCGCGAAAAGCATATTCTGACAATATCTGTGGTGTGGAATCGGTAGAAGCATCATCAACGCAGATAAGTTCAATCTCTTTGAGAGACTGATTGAGAACTGAATCAATACACTCTTTAATGTATCGCTCAGAATTATAAAGGGCTACTACTACACTAACCGTTACCATTGTGCAATCTGTAATTTCTATATGAATATAACGAACTCAACAGTATCATTAATATGCCAATAGTCCAATAAATAACTCCCGTAGTAAACATTACAATGAAAAGGGTCGACAGGCAAAACGATAAATAAACAAGGAATTTTCTTATTGTACCACCGCTAAGTTCCAAATCATATTTATAACTACAATAACTTATAAGATAAACGGCATATACAAACCCTGTAACAGCAAGAGCAAGACCTGTACCATCCAGTCCCCAGTTATTATAACCTAAGATTATAGTTACTATCAATAAAATGTCGTATATAAACTCATTGAAAAGAAATGACCTTGAGTCACCTTTGGCAAGCATTATGTAGGAAACAGGAAGATTCAACGTGCGGAATTGTATTGCTATAATAGCGTCATTCCAATGACAGGAATAAACTGTTTACTGAACAACAACGGTATCAATATCGGCAGACTTATCATAAGCATGACAAGCAGTGGACTTATCATTATGGTCGAAACTTCTATCTGCCTGTTAACAGCACCATTCATTTTCCGCGTGTCGTTGCTAACCCCCGAAAGATGCGGGAAATAGTCTGTCTCCATTGCAGCGAATACTATTCCGGCATACGAGACCGTTATCATATATCCCACATTATAAAAACCTGCCAACGACATGGAAATATCACCGAGATAGGTACGCACAAAAAAGTCAGCGCCACTATTCAATATTCCGGCAAGCATGAAAGCTATACCAACGTTGATCATACCTCTACCCTCGAGGATATCATTTTTACTAAAACGCAACTTTAAAGGATAAATGCGATACGAATAAACCACGGCAAGCAGCAACTGGACGATGCCTATAAGTATGAGCGAGGGGATAATCCCGTCATTGCCCCACTTCATATATAATGGAACAGAGACTATCAGTGACCCGACAACTCCCAAGATGCTGATTTGCGCAAGTTGCTTTAAGCGACGGGTTGCCTTAAGGATAGCTGTCTCGCCGCCTGCTATGGCAGCCATTGCGACAATTGGCGCCAACAATAGAAATTCGATTGTATACTCACCGCTTGAAAAAGCCCATTCGCTTAGCGCTCTGCAGAGCATTGCGGTGGCAACGAATCCTATTCCACCAACAATCAGGCTCCACAAACGCAGTATTCTGATTTTCTCTTGCAACGCGTCGGCATTACCGGAATCAAAAGCGCGCGACACATCTCGAACACCGCTCATCTGAAGTCCGAAGTTTGTGGAATTTTGAAGAAAGACCGACGCTGTATTGTAGATTGAAATAAAGCCAACTCCAATAGGACCGAGAAGCAAAGCAATAATCTTGTTCCTGACAATACCTATCAGGATGTTCAACCCTTGAACACCTCCAAACAACCCTGTGTATTTGAATATATGTTGGTAACTGCTTTCTTTCTTCATTATTGAAAATAACGCGATTAATATGACTTTATTTTAGTCTGACGAATGTATTATGCAAAAAAAAGTATATCTTTGTACGCATATGATAAT
>CAJPPF010000222.1 GCA_905372445.1 uncultured Prevotella sp.
GTATGGTTACACACAAAATGCTCTGCAAAAATAGTCAATTTCCCTCATATATTGAAATATATTTCCCACTTTTTTCTTTTTTCTTTAGCAAAAGGTGTAACTTTGCCGTAAAGTTAGGGTGACAAGATAATGATTTTAGATCACATTTCCATTATAAACTACAAAAATATCCGTCAGGCGAGCCTTTCTCTCTCACCGAAAATCAACTGCTTTATTGGGCATAATGGTGAGGGAAAAACTAATTTCCTTGATGCTGTGTATTATCTCTCTTTCTGCCGGAGTAGCAACAATCCGGTTGACTCACAGATAATATCCCACGGTGAGGATTTCATGATGCTCGAAGGCTATTATCATCATGATGATGAAACCCCGGAGCAGATTACGTGTGGACTGAAACGTGGTCAGAAGAAAATTGTGAAGCGTAACAAGAAAGCCTATAAGCGGCTCTCTGAGCATATCGGTTTGATTCCGTTGGTCCTTGTTACTCCGCAGGATGCTAATCTTATAGAAGGAGGAAGTGATGTCCGCAGGCATTTTATGGATATGGTCATTTCGCAGTATGATCATACGTATATTGAAACATGGTCAAACTATAATAAGGCGCTGCAACAGCGTAATGCATTATTGAAACTTGACGCAGAGCCAGATGCTGCTCTTGTTGATATTTGGGAACATGAAATGGCGAAGAATGGCGAGGTTCTGTTTCAGAAACGCAGTGCTTTTATTGAGGAGTTCATTCCTTATTTCCAGCGGATATATCAAACAATATCGGGAGGTTCAGAGACAGTTTCCCTGCGTTATATTTCCCATTGTCAGCGTGGAGCATTACTTGATGTGATACAACGCGACAGACACCGCGACCGTGCAGTGGGATACTCTCTGCATGGAGTGCATAGAGATGACATGGAAATGCTGCTTGATGGTTATAACATGAAGCATGAAGGCAGCCAGGGGCAGAATAAGACACTTGTTCTTTCTCTGAAAATGGCGCAGTTTGAGTTTCTGCGCCGCACTATATCGCAGACGACGCCGCTTCTTCTTCTCGACGATATCTTCGACAAGCTTGATGCCCGACGTGTGGAGCAGATAGTAAAACTTGTATCGGGCGATGAATATGGTCAGATTTTTATAACAGATACCAATCGCGACCATCTCGACAATATATTGTTGACATGCGACTTGGGCTATAAGCTCTTCTACGTTGAGGACGGTAATATAAAGGAAAAAGACGAGGATTAAGCCTCGTCTTTTTTCAGTATATCTTTATCTCGGAGATTACAAATGCCCCTACTTTCTGGTTAAGTAGTACCTGAAGTTCAGTTCTTCGCATCATCAGGTCAGCTTTCAATGAAGGATTAATTATCTTTACGAACAAAGTCTGATTGCGTATGAACTTCTCTGTAGTATAACGTGCTGCCATTGGTCCTGCCACTTGGTCCCACAAGTCAATGACCCGTTTCTCGTTGAGAGGCGTCTCTAAACCGTCTTTGCGCATCACTTCGCGAAGAATCTGGCTTAACGGCAATACTTTTTTTCTAAACATAATCCATTATTATATCGTGTTCCTCTGATGGAACGTGTCCTACAATCTGATATGGCAGATATACTGCAATCTTCATTGTTGCTGCCGGCAGAGTTGAAAGAAACCTATCGTAATATCCTTTGCCACGTCCAAGGCGATGACCTGTTCTGTCGAATGCCATACCAGGAACGAGCACAACATCTATGCAGGAGGTGTCTTTGAAGTGCTCTGTGTCGGGCACTTTTGTACCAAGTGTGCCGGATAACATTTCCGCATCAGGATTAAAGAGGCGTATAGCGAGGCTGTTGCTGTCGAGAACTTCCGGCAATAGAATCCTTTTCCCCTCATTGTATAATCGATGTAGCAAAGGACGTATGTCTGCCTCGTCGGGTAGGGGATAGAAAGCCATTATGGTATTTGCCTTAATGATCGCCTCCATTTCATGAAGTCGGGCGCATACCTCTTCCGACCAGCGACTTCTGTCTTCCGGCGATGAAAGTTTATATCTTTTACGTATCTCTTTTCGTAACTCAGCTTTGTCCATGGCAGATATATGATTATTTTTTATCTCTGTCCTCTTTATGATTGGTAAGGTCTGGGCTTTTAGGAAAAGCCGCGTCCTTATCAAACACCATTAGAGCCTGTTTAATTACCTCGTCGTCCATATTGAGATAGTGAGCCCATGCGTCGTCGTTGAGCATATTATATACGATGCGACTTGTCACATAGCGGTTAAGCAGCTTATATGATTTCTCTATCATAAGGTTTCTGCGTCGTAGTCCGCGAGTGTCGGCATAAGTAGCAAACTTATCTACGAGGTTTTGTTTCTTCAAGTAGGCAAGTAGGCTTGTCAGCGTGTTGTATTCATTGAGTTTCTGTCTGTTGTCGTCAGTATAGTTGAATGCAAACTGCAGAATCAGACCACTTATTGCCGCTTTCTTGTAATATGATGTAATGTCAGTGGTGTCCTCTGCGACGAATATGTCAGGTGTGATGCCTCCACCACCATACACTACACGTCCTATGCTTGTATGATAGGCTTTTCCTGTGTGCTTTATACTGTCTTGTGAGAAGAACTCACCGTTCTCATAACGGTTTGTAATGTCATGCTCGTAGTCAAGGCTGTTGCCTGCCGTATATGGTTTCTGGATGCAACGACCTGACGGAGTGTAGTAACGTGCTATTGTAAGACGCACTATGCTATTGTCGGAGAATCCTATCTCCTTTTGCACCAGACCCTTACCAAACGACCTGCGACCGATTATTGTCGCGCGGTCATTATCTTGCAATGCACCGGCTAAAATTTCTGATGCAGAGGCGCTCGACTCGTT
>CAJPPF010000223.1 GCA_905372445.1 uncultured Prevotella sp.
GCATGACGGTAATAACAAATCTAAGCAAATGCGGTCTAATGACCGATTCGGGTTAAATCAAGATAAACGAAATAACAAAAACCAGACATGAATAAACTAACTAAATTTGCTTTTGTCGCTCTCATCTTCTTTGCCGTCAGCACAACAATGCAAGCCTCACGTCGTTTGTCGGGACGGCGTAGGGGCGTGATTTATCACGTTCCGCTATCGCGCTGGGAGCATTTGTCGTGGCGTTTGCATGATTGCCTGTTTCCAGGGGATTCTTAAGCATGATGAATCATGTCCCTTCTACGCGTTTCATCGTTATAATACCAAGTCGGTCAATAAAACGACACCACGATCTATTGAACGATTTGGAGTTAATACTCACGAGAATAACGAAGCATCTGGCTGGTATACGATTCTGTATAATCGACGATGACATCAGTTATCTCCCCTTCGTTATCAAACACAGGTTTAAGTATAGGATTGATAAAGCCTTTGTATGGAGCGATATTCAACGATTCATATCTGGCAAGCACCTCTTCATGAAGTTCCCTGTCGACAGAAACACCATAAGCCTCAACTATACGTCGTGCGGCTTCATAGTCGCCTTCGCTCTTTATGCGTTGTATTTCTGCAAGTAACTCAGCAAATAGCGAACGAAGCATGGTATAATCATGAATAAGAAGACAAGACTTTCCGTCCACCTTTTTTAATTCAATATTCCCATTGCTATGCTCAAGGACCCAACGGCAGATAAGGGCACGGTTACGCATGTGTGACTCTTCTATCTGCGCTCCTGGCTTTATACGAACCAGCTGGGTGAACAGTCCATTGAGCATATAAGTGTAATACTGTGACTTATATGCAGTGTTATCCGGCAGGAGACCGAGTTCAACCAGTTTTTCGTCAGCAATATAATACAATCCGAACAAATCTGCTCGTGCTTCTTCTATAGTGCTGCCATACGACTTCAATGCTCCTGCATCGACATTGGGCAGAAGTTGTCCTGAGCCATGACCAAGACACTCATGAAGATCAGTATGAAGGGCATCGCATTGATCGCCGTATTTATCGATAAGTTCAATCATGGCTTTGTCAACGATAAATTCATCGAGGAAACCATTACCGCGAGCTGCCTGATTGTAAGCCTCAATGAGATTACCGATAGTCACGGACTTTGAACCATAACGTGCACGAATCCAATCGGCATTAGGGAGATTAATGCCAATGGCTGATGCAGGATATTCATCACCTCCAAGCATTGCTGCTATAATGACATTTGCAGTGACACCTTTGACCTCCTTTTTGCGAAAACGCGGATCTACAGGGCTATTGTCCTCAAACCACTGAGCATTCTCACATATTTTATTTGTGCGCTCGGTTGAAACCAAGTCCTTATATTCTACGATACCCTCCCAAGAAGCTTTGATACCTAACGGGTCACCATAAACCTCGATGAAACCATTGACAAAGTCGACCATGCCTTCTGTCTCCTTGAGCCATTCAATAGAATAATCATCAAACACCCGGAGATCACCCGTCTGATAATATTGAATGAGAAGTCTGATAACTTTCTCCTGTCGGGAATTCTCACATACAGTGACAGCCTTGTCCAGCCAATATATGATATGTTCAATCTGTTTGGAATATTTTCCGTTAAGACACCATGTTTCTTCGCTGATTATGCCGTCATGCTTTACGAGAGTAGTATTCAAGCCGAATGAAGGATGCCCCTCCTCTGTACATTCTGCATGGCGTTTGGCATAGAAAGCCTCTGTCTCCTGCTGTGTAACTCCCTCATAGTAGTTACATGCAGATTCAAGAACCAAATCAAGTCCCTCGTCAAGACATACACGCTTAGGCTGTATTTCAGGATTGAATATAGTCTGAATGATATTTTTACAGAAATCTATGCGTGTCTCTCCTTCACTGAGGGGCAGACTTTCTGCAGGTACAGACATCAAGGCTTCATAAAGAAATTCTTTCCTGAACTCTGGTTGGAACTTATCCTGACTGTAATGGTGATGAATGCCCGATGAGAACCATACACGTTTCAAATATGTCTCGAAAGCCAGAAAATCGTCTGTGTCGCGTTGTCCCTCATAGAAGATATATACTGATTCAAGAGCCTTCCTGATATGAAGATTGTAGCGACCGAACTGGTCGAAAGTAATGTCACGGCCAGAAAGTGTCGCCTCTGACAGATAGTATATATATTTCTTTTGTTTGAGAGTAAGATCTGAAAAACCGACGAGTCGGTAGCGTAACATCTGAATGTCTGCAAACCGCTCGTCGGTATAAGTAAAATTAGTCATATGATGTTATATAACACAATCAAGCCTGCTCAATTGCATTATGGTTGATTAATTATTTCTTTGTTTCGTTTTTCTTATTTTCTTGTGGCTTATGAGAGAGGCGATAATCACGTGGTGTGACTCCAAGCAGACGGAAGAATGAAGCATAGAACGACTGACGGTTTGAAAAACCAACCATGTCGGAAATCTCTTCTATTGTTAGCTTCGCATAACGCTTGTCAGTGAGAAGAGTCATTGCCTCTTCTATACGGTACTTGTTGATGAACGACGTGTAATTCATGTGGAACTTAACATTTACCACTGCTGATATATATCGAGTGTTTGTGCCAAGTTCCTCAGCAAGTTTCTTTGCGGAGTAGTCCTTCTCCTTATACTTCTTCTCAATGAGAATTTTCTCAAGAATCTGATCTTTTAATTTGTCCATCAAGTCTGGACTAACAAGAGTGCGATATAACGCAGCCTTTGGTTTAATCTCTGTGATGTTGTACTTTGTCATTTTTATAATATGTTTTCTATTATCCTTTTATTAAATA
>CAJPPF010000224.1 GCA_905372445.1 uncultured Prevotella sp.
GGATAAGATGTCTGACACGTTGTCTTTGGTAATAATGCTTTGTCGTTCACCACGGTGTGGCAAGCCTGCTACCATTTGCCGTGACATTTTCAGATATTGGTCATTAGAAACCCATTCTAATCGCTATCAAATGCTCTAATAGCCGATTTAATTTTATGAATCATTTCTTCCAAAAACGTGAGGTTATATCCTCCATTGTATTATTATGATGATAAAGACGATACAGTCGCTGGTTTGTCTTAGGACTGTTTAAAGGACCAAGGTGCTCTATATAAGGTCCAACTTTAATATAGTCAAAGTTCTGACGACTGATAAATTGTGATATAATAGTACGACCTGAATACCACGCTATTTTACACTCAGGATAAGTGTAACGAATATGACTGGCAAGACGATTAACGGCATCAGGTTCAGAATCACCTCCCATAAAACTAATACATGTTATTGCACTACCGAACTCTGCTACAAATGAGTCAATGGCATTTTCGTCAAGTTCAATTCCTGTGTCTGCCCACAGAAACTTGCTGTGACATCCAGGACAGCGACATGGACAATTTGAAATGTTTATTGCCAATGTCACTTCATCAGGTATTTCCTGAAACACAATATCTGTATTAATGTATCTAAGCATCGATAATATTGATTATTGCTAACATGTTCATTCTTCGGGAGCGTATATCAATGCGTTTAAAAGACCCGAATGGCATTATCCGGAGAATTACCATTCAGGTCTTGAACACATAAAAAGTTGTATTGTTTTTATTGCTCGACAAGCTTTGCCTTGCCTGCATAGTAACGACGTCTTGCTTCTTTCTGACGAGCCTGTGAGAAATTGCTTACACGCTTCAAATATCCTATTATTCTTGTCATGTAATCGACATCTTCTGAGTCGCACTTTGGACACTTATGCAAATAACGTTTGTCTATATGCCCGCAATCATTACATATAGTATTAGGGATGTTGAATGTGAAATAGTTACATCCCTCTTTTGCTGCAACACGGATAAGTTGTAAGTATTGAGCCTTTGAAAGATGCTCATCGAGATTCATGTGAAGAGCAGAACCGCCTGTTAGATGCTCAATATATGGCGCTCCATGCAGTTTGAATTTATCAACGATTGTAAGAGACTCATCCTCTACGACATAGAAATAAGAGTTATAGCAGTCGCGTGGTACAAAATAACCATCTTCGCGATCCCACTTCGAGTGCTTAACACCAACATTCTCAGCAGGAATCATCTCGCAGTTGAACATAAGACCTTTTTCCTTATCGTAGTGCGACTTGTTAAGTTTTTCTACAACACCGAGGATAACCTGTACGAAATGACGATATTCATCATTATCATTTATCTTAAGACCCATAAACTCCGCAGCCTCAACGATACCGTTTACACCAATGGTAAGATACTGACGATCAAGAGCAATGTATCCAGCATCAAACAACGGAAGCATACCATTCTCCTGCAGTTCCTTAAGATTCTCATTATAGGCTATCTGAACCTTATGACATAATTCGGCTATATTTGTAAGAAACTCGACATAGTCCAAGCCGTTGTTAATTGCATATTGTACGCAACGATTTATATTTATGGTCAGCACAGACTTTGAACCGGTAGAGATACCTCCTGCACCAAGAGTATAGGAGAATCCATTATCAGTAATTTCATTACGCAAACGACAACATGATGATAACGAGTCTGCATTATCAGATATATATGTAAAGAAAGAATGTCCCTCGGAATACATCTCTGCAGCAAAGTCGCCCCATTCCTTATCCTTTGGTTCATTGTTCTCAACAAGCATTGCCATTGTTTCAACTGGGAAAGTGAGCATTGTCTTGGTACGTTCCTTGTTAAACCACTTCATGAAACGTTTCTGCAACCATGAAAGCCCATTCCAGTCAGGACGTGATCCGTCGGGGAAATAGAAATGTTCAAACAGAGATTCAAAATAAAATCTGTCATAGTAAGAGATGTTCCAGAATACAGATTGGAAATTACGTGCTCCTGTAGGTTGATTGATTGAATAAACTATCTGTTCGAAGCAGTCGGTAATAACCTTATCGAGAGTACGTTTCTTCAGCGAGTTATCCGCCTGCATTTCTGAATGCTCCCAATAGTCGACACCGTATTCCTTTCCAAGGAAATAATTCATGTACATTAGAAATTCCGGTGTTGCACATGCACCTGACAACATGGAACTTACAATGAACACCATATTTACAAAACCACCGCAAAATGATTTCAAGTTGGTAGGAGCCGTTGAATTTCCACCTATGGAACTTGTACCATTCAAAAGCCAGGGGTACATCGTTATAGAAGCACAATAAGGTGCTATGCTCGTTTCGTCATTCTTATAAATGAAGTGTGTCTTGAGCAAACGCAGATATTCCTCTGAAACTTCCTTGCCGTAAAGTTGCTTGATTCTATCGGTAAGCATACGTCTGTTCAACTTGATAAACGCACCTTTTGGCAGTTCACCAATAAGAGTTGCAATGTTCTTGTTTTCAACATTAGCATTGGAGTCAAACTTACTTCCTGACGCTGCATTCGAAGCATGGCAATAGTCAAAAAGGAACTTAAGTCGCTCTACAGTTTCACGATCTTCCGTGTGTTTCTGACGATATAGCATAAAACTCTTTGCAACGGCAAAGTGCCCTTCTTGCATAAGAGCGACCTCTACTTGATTCTGAATATCCTCTACTTTGATGTCTTTGTGAATATCAAGATGAGAAAGAATCTTTGAAATAACACCAAGATCGGTAGGTTCCTTTACAGACTCGAATGCCTTAATGACTGCATTCATTATCTTGTCCAAAGAAAAAAGG
>CAJPPF010000225.1 GCA_905372445.1 uncultured Prevotella sp.
GTGCGCCAGCTGAGCCATCGTGTAGGTTTGAAGTTGTAGCCGACAGTTACCTCGAAGCCACTGTTACGGACTTTACCTGAGTTCATGTTCTGTATGAGACCTGTACCTGTACCTGCCTTCATGTAGAGATTATGCATCGTAGCGTTATAGTAGGTAAAGTCGAAGCTCAGACGGTCGTTAAGCCACAGCGACTCAACACCGGTCTCAAACGACTTGGTCTTCTCCGGCTGTGGGTTTACGAACTGTGCATAGTTGCTGCCGGTGATGGCGCCAGTCTGAAGATTATCGGAAACTGCGTTGTAGGCGAGGTTTGGTATGGAGTTACCTACCTCAGAGTAAGATGCGCGAAGCTTAAGGTAGTTAAGAGCTTCAGGCAGTTTTGCCATCTTGCTGATAATGGCATTTGCACCAAAGCCGAAGTAACCGTAGTTGTCGGTCTTAGCTATGCCTGACAGCTTGAAGAATCGAAACGGACGATACCAGTCCTGACGGTAAGAGGCATCAAAATATATCATCTCCTTCCATCCCATCTGTGCGGTGAAAAGCAATGCGTGATCCCAGTCGGAACTCTTGCCGCCTGTTGTTGATCCCTTATCACCTGCGCTTACATCAAAGAAGTTGACTAATGTAGGAATTTTCTGTTTGTTGCCGTCGAAGAATGTGGCTTTACTTATCGCAGTGTCCTTATACTCACCTTTCTTTGTATGTCCTACCCATCCTGCGGTACCCGATACGTCGAAGTCGCCGAACTTCTTGTTGTAGCTGAGAAGGTAGTCGATATAGATATCGGTCGACTTATAGTCCTTGTCCCAAAAGCATCCGTAGTCTTCCATGCCAGAAGGGATGAAAGTTGTTGCGTAGCGTTTGGTTGTGCTGTGGAAACGGTTGTGGTCGTAATTGACACGTGCCTGAAATGACAGTCCGTCGTAAATGTCGAGGTTGGCAGATATCGTACCCCATATACGGTCTTCCTTCTGCTTACCGCTGTTCATACCCATGAGCCAATAGGGGTTATTGTTGTCAGACATCATATATGCCCAGTTCTGGCGTGGTCCCATAAGTTCCGCATGTCCGGGAACTAAGTCATAACCTTGAAGTCCAAGCTGATAATAGTAGATAGAACCGCTCATCCACTTGCCGTTTTTTGTGACGTAGTTGTCACGATAGTATGCCATGTCGATATTACGTGGCGTAAGATACATGTGATAAATAGGGTTCATGACTGTACCACCGCCTGGACGGTTCCTCGTATTCGTCTGTGCGTAGTTGATAGACACATCGACTTTCAGACGATCGAAGAACTTGTAGTTCTGACGAAAGTTGAACGTGTTACGGTTGTAAGTGTTGCTACGCATCATACCCTTTGCGTGGCTGTTGGCAATAGAGAAGTATGTACTCATTTTCTCCGTACCTCCGGAAAGCGACAGCGAGTTGTTCGTTGTCACACCGGTGCGGAAGAAATCCTTCACATCGTCGACAGCGTTATTGCGCAGATGGATGTCTGTTGTTGCCCCTTTAAGGAAGTTTGTAGAGTTGAGTGGCGATTTTATGATAAGCTGGTCGGATGACAATGAGCCGATCTTTGCGCCCCAACCGTCGTTCTGAACCGTGTTACCTGAGATAGTAGCACCGTAAGTGTTCTGTATGTTTGGAGTTACCAGCGGAGTATCGAAGGTGATGTTTGATGTCACATTGATGTCGAGGCGACCCTCGCGACCGGTCTTTGTTGTAATCATCACTACACCATTTGCAGCCGCTGAACCATAGAGTGCAGCAGCATTGGCACCCTTAAGCACGTTGATAGACTCAATATCGTCGGGGTTGATAAGTGACAGCGGGTCGCTACCCTCTGACATTCCATTATAAGTCAGGTTCTTACCACTCCAGTCAGTCTGTCCACGTGTGCCGTTTGACATAGGCACTCCGTCGACAACGATGAGTGGCGAACTGTTACCGAGCACTGACTTTGAACCGCGGAGTACAATCTTTGATGCACCGCCGGCACCACCTGCGCTGGCAGTGATAGAGAGTCCGGCAACCTTTCCCTCCAATGAGTTGGCAAGGTTCGGGTCCTCTACTCGCATGAGATCTTCAGCCTTTAATCGTTGTGTGGCGTATGTGAGCGATTCCTCCTTGCGCTGTATACCCATTGCCGTCACCACGACAGTGCCCAGTGAATGGGTCTCTTCTTTCATGACGAGGTCGATGCGAGCACGGCTCTGAAGAGGTATCTCCTGAGTGCCATAGCCTACGTATGAGTAGACAAGAATGGGGTTTGCCACGTCAGTGGTAAAGGAATAGTTGCCGTCGATGTCGGTGACAGCGCCCTGCGATGTGCCTTTTATCATGATGCTCACACCGATGAGTGGCTCGCCGTTGGCATCCTTCACATTACCGGAAACCTTGTGCGGACCTTTTGTCTGCTGCTGTGTAGCAGCTGACTTCGGTGCAGCCTCACCATCCTTAGTGAGGTAAACCACATTCTCTGAAATTTTATAACTGATTCCCGTGCCTGCAAAGAGCTTGTCTAGAACGCTCTTCATTGACTCGTTCTTTGCATTCACACTGTTAACCATCACATTACCTAAAGCGTCATTGTAGAAGAAGTTGTACTTTGACTTAACCTTCAGGTCTTTGATGACTGTCTCCAGTTTGGCGCGCTTAGTAGTGAAATTCACCTGTGCGAGAATATCCTGCACAGGAGCCATTACAAGCAGAAGCACTAAGGTTGCCTTGAACAGCAACCTAACTTTCAAATTGCCTTGTTTTTTCATTGATAGCTTTTAATTATTATATTTATTTTCTACATGTATTCATGTCGAAG
>CAJPPF010000226.1 GCA_905372445.1 uncultured Prevotella sp.
GTTTCTGATGGTCTTGCTCCTGCTTGAGCGTTGCCTCCTTGATATAGTCCATAAGCTGCGTGCCCCGTATGCTTTGCAGTGTTTCGTGAACGTCAGTTTCGTTTTCCTCATCAAGTACATCGTCATTTCTGTGCCAGCCGTTTATACGGGACAAGTCCCTTGTAAGAATTGCCGATGGTGAGACTTCGGGTAAAGAATCGTCTGCAATCTGCAGTTCTTCACGGATGATAGTGTCTTCGTCCGACTCGTCCATCGTGTAGTCAACCTGCATTTCATTGTCCTCTTCCTTTTCATCCGTATGTTCGGGTGCAGATTGAGGTGTAACAGTTGACTCTGTTTCATCTTCCTTGCGTACATTTTGCGTCGCAAAGGTACTGGGATTATCGGCTGAATTTTCAGACGAGGAAACAGCGGGAATTTCGGGGACAGACGGGGAAGTAAAGGGTTTACTCCTGCCCACCAAAACGTGCCTGGCATGTTCTACCTGTTCTTTTGTGACAATAGGCTTTCCTGTGGTTTCATCCACAAATTTGGGGACTGGCCGTAAGCAGATTTTCCAGAGGTATGCGATACCTAAAAGTAGCCATATCACACCCAAGAAAAGGAGAATATCTAATAGAATTGTTTCCATTACTTACAGTGTTATGGTGGTTTTACTTCTCTGTTTATCGGCTGCATCATTGATTAGTTTCTGATGTTCCCGTAAATGTTCACGCAGGATATTCTCTATGTAGGAAGTCATAGACACACGCTGATTTAAATCATGTAGAATATTGCGAAGCACCTGCAAGGTTTCGACATTCATGGTAAAGGCTGTTTTCCTTGGAAAGCGTGAAGTATGAAGAAAACGATTGCAATAATCTTCAAAACTATTGTAGTCCGAATGTACGGAAGGGGAAGAAGTATCTTCTTCTGATAATACTACCTCTGCTGTTTCCTCCATGGTTTCCACAACAGGTTTTTCCATAGAAGACAAAAGCCTGTCCAAGCGAATACAGAAATAGACAATGCTGATAAGCATCCAGATAATCCCCATGAGGAGAAATGTATCCAATAACAATGTTTTTATCATAAATTAAGTGTTTGATTACGTTTATACTGTGCCGCTGTCTTGTTCAGCATGGCTTGGTTTTCTTTCAAATGCTCAAGAAGGATATTTTCAATGTAGGCAGTGAGGGTAGTCTTTGCACGGACATCCCGAAGGACATCTCTGAGCAACTGCAAGACCTCACTGTTAATGGTGAATCCGGATTTACCATTACTGCATTGAGAATGGCTAAGGTAGCGTTCACGATATTCCTCAAAAGAGAGTTTGGCAGACAGGGCATCTTCCCTGCTTCCTTTGTCTTTATTTTTTTTAGCCCGTAAAGGTTCTGCTGTCTGTTCTGCTGCAGAAGTCCTTGCAACAGGTTCTTCTTCTTTCGCTTCTTGCGGTTCATCCGATTGGAGTTTTTCCAAATCACGCTCAAGCTCTGTGGGCTGGTCATAAAAGGGGGATTCTTCCGGAGAACGTTCCTGTACACCGTAATTGCCCATCTCCTTGAGTTTGCTCCGGAGGACTTTCTTTCGTTCTTCACTAATGGCGGTCATAGGCTATCCGGAATGAGATGGCATTTTTCGATTACTTCCTCCACCCACAAGTCTATACCAGTAGGAAGGCGTAAGGCAAGTGCCGGAGGTAAGTAAGAACTGCGGAAGACACCCTTCACGCCACCTAACTCCAATTCCCTGGAGAATCTCACGGAATGGTATATGCGGGCATCAAATATACTTATGTCCTCTTCCTTTGCATATTGTGTGTAATAGTCCATAACGATGGAACTGGCGCTACGGTTGATTTTGTTCCATAGTAAGAGCAGGTCACGGATACGGGCATCGCTAAGTCCGACTCCCAAGTCCCTGATGGTCCTGGCATAGGCAAAGCTGGACACCAAAGATTGGGGATCCGCCTCTATAGGGGTGATGATATAGTCCATGTCTATGGAGAGTTGGAGCAAATCCTCGGTTGAAGCATGACCGGGAAAATCAAAAATTACGAGGTTTACCTTTATATCATGCGTCCTGATGTATTCGTTCACATATTTAATGACGTTTTTCGGTGTCGAGCGAATAATGGGATAGGCATGTTTCCCAAACTTGGTGAAGAAATCCTTCATCTGTTTAGAAATGGTTTCACTTCCCTCTATCACGCGGCGTTCTCTCTGCCTCAACTTGAAGAACGACTCTTGCGTTCCGTCACAATCTACGACAAGAAGAGATATTCCTTTTTCGTAATATAGAATGGACGCGAGGATTTCGGCAAGGCTACTCTTGCCAACCCCTCCTTTTTGCGATGCGAAGCCCAGATAGACGGGCTGATTTTTAACTTTCTGCTTCATCGTTGTTGAATATTGTATGATTAACTCTATTGTTACTTTCTTACAGACCGAGTTCAGTCAGTCGGATAGACAGTGAGTTGGTAGATAGGTATCGAGCCTTGAACTGACAGAATTTTTGACTGAGTGTCATAATTACTTTTTGACTGACTGATCTATAGACTTTATTACCGTCTGTCCAACTTCCAGAAGAACTCTTTAGCTGAGTTTTGTCGGTCGGTAGATGAGTTGATAAATTGGTACGTTTTGACCTAAATCCACTGCAAAATAAGTCAGTAATTTAGTTATTTCCAACCCTTGGGGAAATGCAGGGAAATACAAGGAAAAAGAGTGAATATCATTGATAATGAGATATTTGAAAATCCGCCGTAACTTTGCAGGCGAGAATAATACATGGAGGTAATATCCCGAAGCAGACA
>CAJPPF010000227.1 GCA_905372445.1 uncultured Prevotella sp.
ATAATATGTTATGAGGAAGATTTTTATACTTATACTTTGTTCTTTGATTCTTTGTCCTGTGTCGTCGCATGCTCAGAATGTCGATGTCAACGGTAGTGTGCCTGACGATGTTTGTGCTTTCATGAGCATCGCCGTGGAAAAGAAACTGTCGAAACGTTTCGACATTGGCTTGGAGGGTGAGTTCCGTTCGCGCGACAATGCCAGTCAGTTCGAGCGCATCTCGCTGTCGCCATCGCTTGATTACAAGATAATGAAGCATCTGAAGTTTACCGTTGGAGGTATGTATATCTACAACAATAATGCAGCAAAGAATCACCATCGTTCCGACGGCTCACTGAAATGGACCCGACGGTCATATTGGCAGCCACGCTATCGTGGGTATGTCTCTGTCACGGGTGATGTTGATCTTGGACGTTTCAATATTACCTTGCGCGAGCGCTACCAGTTGACATACCGTAGGGAATACACTGCAACGAGAGACTATTTCATGCGCGACGGGACGTTCAACTATACAGAGGATGATGTCAGAAAGAACAAGACGTCGCAGGTGTTCCGCTCTCGTTTGACCGTAAGCTACGACATATATCACTCTCCGCTTGAGCCTTTCGTAAGTATGGAGATGACCAACGAGATCGACGGCTTTGCCATTGACAAGATACGTTACACCGGCGGAGTGGATTGGAAGGTCAACAAGAAGAATACCGTAGGTATTGAATATATGTATCAAGACATGCGTGCCGATGATGGCGAGGATGATGCCAACTCGCATGTCATTGCCTTATCGTATAAGTATAAGTTCTGACAAACAGTAAAGTGCCGAACCCGCAATAAACCGGTCCGGCACTTTTTCTTTTCTCGCCTTTTGGAGCTGCTGTTGCAGGCAGGTTTACTTTTCTGCCACGCACTCCACTTCCACGAGTGCATTCTTTGGCAATGTCTTCACTGCGATTGCAGAACGTGCCGGGAATGGAGCCTCGAAAAACTCAGCATACACCTCGTTCATTGCAGCAAAATCGTTCATGTCGGCAAGGAATACCGTTGTCTTGACAACCTTGTTCAGCCCTGTGCCTGCGGCTTCGAGTATCGCCTTGGCATTAGTGAGCGACTGGCGTGTCTGTTCCTTCACGCCGCCTTCAGGGAAGGCGCCGGTGGAAGGGTCAATAGGTAACTGCCCTGAGGCGAACACAAATCCGTTTACTTCGATAGCCTGGCTGTAAGGACCGATGGCGCCAGGAGCCGCTGTTGTTGAAATCTGTTTCATATTTTCCGTTTTATGTAAAGTCTTTCTGCAAATATAATGATTCTTCTGCAAATTATGCTATATTTGCAGTGAAATTATAAATTACATATATTGATTATGGACGAATCACAGTTAAAAAACATTGTTGCTGACTTTGCCGTGAAGGGTAGTGTTGCAGGAATCGCGCCTCTTGGTGACGGGTTGATAAATGATACGTACCTTGTGCGTACTGCCGAGGACGATGAGTCTGACTATGTCCTGCAGCGTATAAACAACAGAGTGTTTCCTGATGTTGGTATGGTCATGCGCAACATATCCATTGTGACCGCCCACATACGTCGGAAACTGACTGAAGCGGGCGAGACCGACCTACGTCATCATGTCTTGGAGTTCATTCCCACGGTTGAGGACCGGGAGAAACTTTATGTTGAGAAGGACGGCTGCTTCTGGCGCTTGATGATTTTCATCGACCATGCCATTACTAAGACAGAGGTGAATGTCGACAGTTCGCGTGCTGCCGGCGAGGCATTCGGGCATTTTCAGGCAATGCTTTCTGACGTTTCCGATGAGCTTGGCGAGACGATAAAGGACTTCCATAACATGGAGTTTCGCATAGAGCAGCTGAAGCAGGCGTGCGTAGAGAACCGTGCAGAACGCTTCGATGAGCCTGAAGTGCAGGAGTTGCTTAAGCAGCTTGGGCTTCGTGCAGAGGCGATGACGCATGCCGAACGACTTGGACGCGAGGGGAAACTGCCGAAACGTGTGTGCCATTGCGACACAAAGGTCAATAATATAATGTTCTCAGAGGATGGCAATTCGGTGCTGTGTGTCATCGATCTCGACACCGTCATGCCGTCGTTCATTTTCTCAGATTATGGCGATTTCATGCGTACTGCCGGCAATACCGTTGCAGAAGATGAAGCTGACTTGGAGCGTGTCGCATTCAGAATGGACATTTTCCGTGCCTTTACAGAAGGTTACATCTCGTCAGCGCGTGTCTTCCTTACGCCTTTGGAAATACAGCTGTTGCCTTTTGCAACAGCACTGTTCCCTTACATGCAGAGCGTGCGGTTCCTTTGGGATTATCTCAATGGCGATGTCTACTGGAAGGTGAAGTATCCGAAACATAACCTTGTCAGGGCACAGAATCAGTTTGCACTCGTGAAGAGTATCGAGGAGAAAATGCCTGAAATCAATGCTTTCGTTGAGTCTTTATTATAGCTTTGGATAGTCTGTCGCAACGGTTTTTGCTGATGTTTTTAACCCAAATCGGCAGGTAGATTCCTAACAATTGGTGTCTGGTCAACAAATTATAGCGATGAACCGAGTAGGATGAAACCTGTGGGGGTGTGATTTATCACGCTTAAGCAATCTCCGAGAAACAAATAGTTTGCGCAATAGAGCCTGTGCAATAAACGGAACGTGATAAATCACGCTCCTACGCCTGCCGGCAAATTCTGATTTTTCTCGGCTCGTGGAAGACACAAAACTAACCCCTAATCGGTCATTAGACCGCATTTGCTTAGATTTGTAATTACCGTCATG
>CAJPPF010000228.1 GCA_905372445.1 uncultured Prevotella sp.
ATCATTCATCATGGTTTTATGAATACGGAACGTGATAAATCACGCCCCTACGCCTGCCGGATTGTCTGTTTCTTAGAGGATTTAGGAACGTGATAAATCATGTTCTTCGAATTTTCATCCTACTCGATTCATCGTTATAATTTGTTACCGGATACCACTAACTATTTATAGAGGAATATCAGTCAATAGACCGCAGTGTCTTTTGATTATCAAAGAAAACATTTTCCATAGATTTTGCATCATTCACTGCATTTGCAAGTTTATCTGGCTCTGGATAATTATTGTTACCTATAACTAATGCAATGACTCTTATATAAGACTCTTGTTATACACGATTTATGGGGATTTAATCGACTATCACCCACACACCATTATTATCCTTGCCTTCACGTTTTAGAAAGCCATTCTTCTGCAAAGTAGATAAGTCACGTTCGATGGTACGTTGACTCACCGACAGTATCTCCGACATCTGTCGACCACTAATTGTCGGAGAGTCTTTGATTAGATTGAAGATTTTCCGTTGGCGTTCAGAGAGTTTTGTCTCCGACACATCTCCGTCATGGTCTCCGACATTGGGGGTGCCAGTAGAGGCAAAGATAATCGTCTGAAATTGTGTTGGAGTGGATTTGAAAACAGGTTTTAGTTCATCCCTGTACCCCTCCAATGCTTTGGTCTCGTTGCAGATGCGTGTTAGTCCACTACCTCGCTTTTCCATATAGTCAAGCTGCGCCATTACATTTGCAAGGATAGGATTACGTCTTTCAGAAGAAACATCTGCGATGTCTAAGTTCTGAATCAGCATGCCATTGTACATTCCACCAGGAGATGTTACTGTAAGACGGTCATCGTAGATGTCCAGATGTACTTCGCCGCCCATTACCGTATAGTCGCGATGGATGAAATGGTTAACCATTGCTTCGAGAATAGCACGTTCTGCATATTCAGGCTTGTTCTTTCGCCCATCAGGTAATTTCTCCCAGCCCTTCTTTGTGTTAGACTTCATAAAGTTCATTGCTTCGCGGAGTAACATGAGGACGTTGCCTGTAAAAACTGAATGGAAGTTCTGCAATTCTTTATCCCAAAACGGTCAATAGATTACTTGCCTGATGTCGGTTGATGATATACTTTCTTCCGTTACTGATATAAATGCCTTTTTGCAGATTATCCTTATTTACTTTTCTCCCCTGAAGGTCGTAAAAGTCTTTGCTTGCATTATGTGTGCTTATATTTTCTATGCCACTTGTGATTTTGAACTGTGCATCCATTTCGGCGTATCTGTTTGCATACCACTTTATGATGCTTTCTATCTCATACGTCAGGTCTTCAACAATCATGGGCTGATATTTCTGTGCCTGGAAGTAGTCCCATTGTCTCTTCCATGCTCCGGTATTGATAAACAGGTCTTTATATTTGCGCAGATGCTTTGCTACCGATTCTACCGACAGTGAACCTTTACGTGCTACGATCCATTTATCACGCAGCAATTTCATATATTCGTCCTGCTGTAAACAGGTATTGAAGGGTAATACACTGTTCGTAAATGTGCTGTTTACGGACCATTCAACATTGAGATTACCTCCGTAGTAGCTGCCTTTCTCATCTCCACCAAGAGATACGTCCATATCCCAAGGTGTTATTACCAATCGTGACTTATCATCCTTCGCCTGGATGTTCACGGCAGAAAAGAATCTGTTTTTATTCCCCCAGTTGTCGGCAATATTCAGTGCCATTATGAGAATCTGGTATTCTGCGAGGTTTTCAATATAGAATTTGTTTTTAATAAACTCATATCTGTTTTGATTATTATAAACGTCTACCAGTGGCTGCCATGCCTCCGTGCTCGGATAATCCTCCGGCTCGCTCAGTTCCCAGGCATCATTAAAGTTTGCTATGTATACTGAGTTGCCATTATAGAATCCGGGTATGTTCTGATTCTCTATATCGTTTGTGCCATGTTTATATATGACACCGCGCGGCTTGACAGAGCCGTCCGTTTCTTTCTTTACCTTTTTCAGATTCAGAAGCTTACGGTTTATTCTGTCGGTAAGGCAGTATATACCGTAGTATTCGTTGTTTATACATACCTCGACGAATCTGCCTATCGTGCCGTTGCGTGATTGGAATTTAGTATCGTAAGGCAGCTTTGACATTTCGTTCCAAATATCGAAACATACCCTGTTGCGCATACATATTCTGTCAATTGCCATAGCATCAAGAATCCAAGATGACGATGAACGCATGCCGAGAAGTGTTGAGTCCTGCTCGCCGGTGAAGTCTGTGTTACGGAGTTTCATATTGAAAGAAGGCTTCATGGAATAATTTTTGGCAGTAGCTCCGCGGGTTTTGAATTTGGCATTCAGCTCGATGAGCTTTCCGTATTCATCTGTCAGCATCATTGTGCCTTGTTGGTATTTGTCGCTGATTTGTTTTCCTCCGTCGATTGTTACACTTAACACCGGTAACGTCTGGGCATTTGTGTGCATGGATATAAATAGCATTATCGCGAGAAAAAACGTAAAGGTTTTATATATGTTTGGGTTTAATGTTTGAGAACATGTTTCTTTCATGTTGTTAAAAAATAAAGTGATTATAATAATTTACATGTGTCTAAGCATTTGTATTTAGAGTAATTTGCTGTAATGTTATGATACTGCAGTTACAAAGGATAATAAATAACAATAACGACACAAATGTCTGCAAAGATACAGACTCCTTTTGAATTACGGATGCTCCATTCTGTGTTTTTTGATGTAACTATGGAAAATATTAATATATATTAGGT
>CAJPPF010000229.1 GCA_905372445.1 uncultured Prevotella sp.
GTCAATGCAGTATCGCATCCAATCAGTGCCAACCCTTATGCTCTTTAAGAACGGTGCAGCGGTATGGCGTCAAAGTGGTGTGATGAGCCTGAATAATCTGAAGTCAATAATAGCAAGTAATCAATAATTAACTTCTTCTTATTGCATAATAACAATAACAACAGAAAAAAGAATGAAGTATCTTATAGTTGGTGGTGTGGCTGGTGGTGCCACGGCGGCGGCGCGTATCAGACGACTGACAGAGGATGCAGAGATTGTAATCTTCGATAAAGGCGAATATATTTCTTATGCCAACTGCGGTTTACCTTATTATATTGGTGGAGTTATCGAAGAGCGTGACCGCCTGTTTGTGCAGACACCGGAGTCGTTTGGCAGGCGATTCAATATAGACGTACGCACAAATAATGAAGTGACCGCGATTGACGCTGCAGCCAAGCAAGTAAGAGTACGCACCGCTGACGGGAAACAGTACAGAGAGAGTTACGACAAGCTACTGCTCTCACCAGGAGCCTCGCCCGTCGTGCCACCACTTAACGGTATTGACAGTGAAGGCATCTTCACCCTGCGCAATGTCTCCGACACAGACCGCATAAAGGAATACATGACCAGTCATAGGGTGAAGCGTGCCGTCATTGTTGGCGGTGGGTTCATCGGACTGGAAATGGCAGAAAACCTAAAGCACGCCGGTGCTCAAGTAGCTGTAGTGGAGATGGCTTCTCAGGTAATGGCTCCTATCGATTATTCGATGGCGTCGCATGTCCACGAGCACCTGTTGCAACAGGGCGTAAAACTCTATCTTGAGCAGGTTGTAGAAGGTTTTTCGCGTGAGAATGACGAGCTTACAGTCCATTTCAAGTCAGGCGTAACCCTAAAGACCGACATTGTTCTGCTGAGCATCGGCGTGAAGGCAGAGACAAATCTTGCACAGGCAGCCGGTTTGAAATTGGGCGATATGCGAGGCATTTGGGTAGACGAATATCTGCAGACATCGGCAGAAGATATCTATGCTGTCGGCGATGCTATTGAATATCCGCATCCAATCACAGGTAAACCTTGGATGAACTTCCTCGCCGGTCCAGCCAACCGTCAGGCACGTATCGTTGCCGACAATATGGTATTAGGCAATAAGATTAAATATGAAGGCTCCATTGGCACCGCCATCGCAAAGGTGTTCAACATCACCGTTGCATCAACCGGTTTACCAGCAAAGCGCCTCAAGCAGCTGGCGATACCGTATCTGTCAGCGACAATACATAACGGTTCGCATGCGGGATATTATCCCGGCAGTCTGCAGATGGATATAAAGATCACCTTCTCGCCAACCGACGGACGGCTTTACGGTGCACAGATTGTCGGCTACGACGGCGTTGACACACGTATCAATCAGTATGCTCTTGCAATAAAGCATGGTGCTACCGTAGAAGACCTCACAAAGTTAGAACACGCTTATGCCCCTCCATTCTCATCAGCCAAAGACCCTGTTGCGATATCAGGATATGTGGCAAGCAATATCTTAAACGGCAAGATGAATCCTCTCTATTGGCGCGAGATGCTGGAAGTTGATACAAACAAAGTGGCACTAATAGATGTCCGCACTGTCGAGGAATATGCGTCAGGCACAATTCCGGGGGCTATAAACATACCTGTTGACGACCTTCGCGACAGATTAACAGAACTCCCTACAGACCGTCCGATATGGCTTTTTTGCGGCGTAGGACTACGCGGTTACCTGGCTTCAAATATCCTCAAGGTTCGCGGCTATAAAGAAGTACGCAACCTCATAGGCGGTATCACGACATACAATAGCGCAACAGCGAAGATACCAGAGCCTAACGCGCAGAACCGGTAAACGTAAACCTCTTTATTTAATAAAATAATCAATGAAAAAAAACATTATCATTATGGGTATATTAAGTACAATGCTCAGCATGTTCAGTTGCTCCAGTCAATCACAGTATTATGAAAGAGTAGATGCAGCAACATTTGCAAAAGTCATCGAAGACAAGTCTGTAGTACGTCTTGACGTGCGTACAGCAGGAGAATATTCCGGTGGACACATTGACGGCGCTGTGAACATTGACGTCATGAGCGGTGGGTTTGAAACAAAAGCGCTCGCAACAATTCCTACCGACAAGACCGTTGCATTGTATTGTCAGAGTGGAAATCGCAGCAGGCTGGCAGCTAAAATCCTATCAGGAAAAGGCTATAAGGTCATAGAACTCAATTCCGGTTATTCCGGATGGATGCGCTCAAGACGATAATCCAATGAATATACAACAACTCAAATACATAAGTGCAATCAACCGTTTTCGCAATTTTGCGAAAGCGGCTGATTCGTGTAATGTCTCCCAACCTACACTTAGCGCAATGCTTGTGAAGCTTGAGGATGAACTTGGAGTGCGTATCTTCGACCGCACAAATCGTTCCGTAACGCCGACAACCATCGGCAATAAGATTATCCGACAGGCTGAGAAATCGCTGATGGAGCTTGACAAGATAAGTGAGATTGTTGCAGAGAGCAAAGGAAGTATAGGCGGCAGATTCACTCTTTCCGTAGGACCGGCAATTGCACCTTACATACTGCCTAAATTCATAAAACACTATCGCGAGACATACACTTCAGTCGACCTTGCTGTGCAAGAGTATAATATGGAACACATGCTTGAAGCCTTAGTACGCGGAGAAATCGATGCAGGCATAGCCATTGCAGGAAATACCTGTGAAGGTGTGCTTGAAATACCACTTTACACCG
>CAJPPF010000230.1 GCA_905372445.1 uncultured Prevotella sp.
CCCCTACGCCGTCCGGCACATGCCGACCCTTTCTCGGTTCGTGGAAGACACAAAACTAAAAGGAATGTTTTTAGTAACGCTTACTATTTGAAACAAAAAGTAAGCCCCTATTGGCTATAAGTGCCTATTGTATCGATAAATAAAGGCTTGCAGAACTTTCATTCAGTTTTTATCGGACATCAATAATAATAAAACGGCACCGTGTTCTATTTACCTATTTGGGTTTATTTTTCGCTTTTGAGGTAAGACTTCAGTTCCTCAATAGTGTCGAAATAAGAGAATTTAACGTTTTCCTTGTCGTAGTCTCCCTCTGCCAGTGTCACTTTTCCGTCTTTGCCTAAATACAAAGCATCAAAGCCAAAGTACCTCTTCAGGAATGCAACACGGTTCTTCGGATCTTGTGAGAGTATGGCGGCATTGAAATCCTGTCGCGTGTCACAGCCTACATCAAGCAGAGAACGTATCTCAAAACGGCTGCCTAAGGCAACGCGACATGTTTCTATTTTCGTGCCGTTGTTACTGCACAGCACCAATGTACGACGCTTATTCTTGCTCTTCGCAATCTGCTGGAGGGTGTCGAACTGATGACCATAGACACCTTGTGCCTCGCTCATTGATACCATGGCATAAGGATCGATCAACTTGATTATTCGTAATATTTCCTTTGACTGGCGCTTACGCACAATGCACACTACCGTGCGGCGCTCTGATTTGGTGTACCATCCTTCGCCGTCGAGGACTGTCACGCCATGACCGCTCTCAATGATGGCATCTGCTATCATGCGGTAGTTGCGCGAGAATATCATAAACTGCACAGACTGACTGTGACGCCGCATCCAATAATCAAGAGTATATGAACAGATAAACAGTATGACGAAACCGAATATCACGCGTGCCGGGTCGTGGAATATGAAATAGCATGACGATATTATTATTACGTCGCATGCCATGATGACAGAGCCAAGTGATACTGGACGGTATTTGTTTACTATGGCAGCAATGATGTCCGTGCCACCTGTAGAGCCATTGTTTTCAAAGCATATGGCAAGTCCAGTACCGGAGAACAACGCGCCAATGACCGCTGCCATGAACGACTGATCGCCCACAAACTGTGGGAGAATCATCTTCCCAGGATTGATAGGGTCGGGTTCTTTGAGGATGTGTTGCATCAGCCAAAGCCAGAATGTTATGCTCAACACACCCCAGATAGTTTTCAGGCAGAACCGTAATCCAAGCACTTTAACAGCAACAATGAGGAATGTAAGGTTGATTATAAAGTAGGTCACCTGTACTTCAAGTCCTGTCGCATAATAAATGATTGAGGAAATACCTGCCACGCCTCCGGTTGTAAGGCCGTAGGGCAGAATGAAAGCAGCGAATCCTATACTGTAAATGAAAGTACCGATCAGTATTAACAGGTAATCTTTTGCCTCATTAAAGATTTTGTCTTGCCTTTTAATAAAATGGTCAGTGATAGACATTTTGATGAACCTTTTCGATTAAAACAGCATCTGTCTATTAATGCGCAGCTTCAAATTCCCGAAGGAAACGGGTGTCGTTCTCTGAGAACAGACGAAGGTCGGATACACGGTATTTAAGGTTTGTGATGCGCTCAACACCCATTCCGAAAGCATAACCGGTATAAACCTTTGAATCAATACCGCATGCCTCAAGCACATTAGGGTCGACCATACCGCAACCGAGAATCTCTACCCAGCCGGTGTGCTTACAGAAACTGCATCCATCGCCTCCGCAGATATGACAAGAGATGTCCATTTCTGCCGATGGCTCAGTGAAGGGGAAGTATGAAGGACGCAGGCGTATCTTTGTGTCAGCACCAAACATCTCACGCGCGAAAGTGAGGAGCACCTGCTTTAGGTCCGTGAAACTTACATTCTTGTCGACGTAAAGACCCTCAACCTGATGGAAGAAACAATGAGCACGTGCTGATATTGCTTCATTACGGAAGACACGTCCCGGACAGAGCACACGGATAGGAGGCTCATGAGTGGAGAGGTAATGGCTCTGGTCGTTTGATGTATGTGAACGCAGCAGGATGTTCTTCGTAACATCGAGTTTGCTCTCTTCGATGAAAAACGTGTCCTGCATGTCGCGTGCAGGATGGTCTGCGGCAAAGTTCAGATTGGTGAATATGTTCCGGTCGTCGTCAATCTCCGGTCCTTCGGCGAGAGTGAAACCCATGCGTTGGAAGATATCAACAATCTCATTCTTTACTATTGTCAGTGGGTGACGCGTGCCAAGACCGATAGGATAGGCGGTGCGTGTCAAGTCTATATCCTCGCTGCCGGAGTCGGTAGTGTCAATCTGTTCCTTCAGTTCGTTTATCTTTCCCTGAACAGCCTGCTTTAGGGCATTGATCTTCATGCCAACCTCTTTCTTCTGGTCGGCGGCAACACTGCGGAATTCTTCCATGAGAGCGTTGAGTTCACCTTTCTTGCTTAAATATTTCAGTCTAAGATTTTCAATCTCTTCAGCGTTCTGCGCATGAAGAGTCTCAACCTCTTTGAGAAGGTTTTCTATCTTTTCAATAATCATAAGTGCGTCGTTTTTCTATTTCCTTGCAAAATTACAATAAAACTTCGATATATGCAAACTTTTCATTGTCCACTTGCTTTTTAGTCGTTATTCTTTAACCCAAAACGATCAATAGACCGCGGTGCTGTTTTATTATCAAAG
>CAJPPF010000231.1 GCA_905372445.1 uncultured Prevotella sp.
ACTATAAGCTGTGGAATATTTATTGGATATTTCTTTTCTATTCCTGTCATATATGCTTTGGGCTCTATGGTATGTTGCGTTATATCTGCCTTGTTTTTACATAATTCGCGTAATTGGCGTCAGATTCCACTTCTCATCGCAACAGTTTTTCTTGGTATCTGCATCATAAACATTCATTGCTCCGGAAATACTGATCTTTTTGGAGAAAAAGCATATCTCTTGGATGTTGTCGTTGAGGATACTCCAAAGCACATGGACCGTGGTTTGGTCGTACCTTGTTATATCATTGCACCTAAAGGAGATGTTGATGCAGAACAAGTAAAGGCTCGCGTTGCAGAGCGAAAGATACGCTGTACTTTCATTGAACCGCAGTTCACTCCCGTTGTTGGGCAAACGCTGACTATAAAAGGCAAACTGCGCAAGATAGTCGATGCGAAGCAAACAAATCGTCAACGTAGCGGAAACTTCAATTATCAGCGATGGTTGCTTAGTAGGTCGTTTGTCGGTCGGGTTGTTGTTTACAGAGGTAATGTCACTCCTTCTGTTCGTGACGGATTGTCAGAACTGCCTATGGTGAAAAGAGTTTCTGTAAAGGCGCGTATCATAAGGCAACGTGTTCTCTCTGAACTTGAGACGCAAGGCATTGGAGATAGTAATGAGTTTGCCGTCATATCAGCCATGGGGTTTGGCGAGAAGAGTAGCCTTTCAAAAGAGACACGCGATGTTTTTTCTCAAACAGGTGTGGCACATCTGCTGGCACTCTCAGGAATGCATTTAGGTATTCTTTATATACTTCTAATGTTATTAGTCGGATTTGTGGAACAAGTATTTGACTCACATTTTACTGTAAGCCTCATGACAAGAGGGTTTGTTATAAGCACTATTTGGGGGTATGTGATGTTTGTCGGTATGCCTCAGAGTGTTGTGCGTGCTGCCATAATGCTCACGTTGTATATGGCAGTGTCGTTTGCTTCGCGTTCCAGAATGTCAATGAATGCTCTTGCGGTGACTGCAATCATCATGCTTATTGTAAATCCTATGGCAATATGGGATGTTGGTTTTCAGTTGTCTTTTTTTGCTATGGCAGGCATATTCGTGTTCTATACACCTTTTTATAATATAATAGGCGACAAGTTCCTTTTCCTGCATCCCATATTACGTAAGGTATGGTCGTTAACGTGTGTTTCTTCTGCAGCACAGATAGCCACGTTGCCTCTGTCAGTTTATTATTTTGGAAGGATTCCGCTATTCTTCCTCTTAACCAATCTTGTAGCCATACCGCTTGTCACTCTGCTCCTGTATAGTGTTTTCCTCTCTGTAGTTTTCTGGGCAATACCGTTTATCCGCACTTTGTTTCTGCTCTTCGCAGAATTGCTCGTGTCTTTATTGACGAAGTTTTTAGGCGGAGTTGCCAAGTGGAATATTGCCAGTATAAACAATATCAGCATCAACTGGATTCAGATGATGCTGATATACTTGTTAATTGTTATAGTTTCAATCTCTGTTGTTCAAATTATCCGAGTAGCCAGATTGAAGTCTGTCAGACATCTAAATAACATGTAGTTCTTTAAGTGTTCTTATGTGTTGTCAACCGACTCTCTTGAAATCTCTGTCTTAGTCTAATTCAGAGAATTCGTCCTTACCTACGCCACATGTTGGGCACTCGAAGTCTTCCGGCAGGTCCTCGAAAGGTGTTTCTGGCTCTATTCCTGCCTCTGGACAGCCTTCTTCCGGGTCGTATTCCCAGCCGCAGACATCGCAAATGTACTTTTTCATAATGTGATAAAAAATTAAATTAATAATAGCGACTATTCTATATTGAAATAGCTTTCAAGTTCTTTTTCTGCATTCGTATTTTCTTTCTCAAGGTCCTTCACTATTACACCATGCTCAAGCAAGGCTATTCGCGTTGATACCTCGATGGTATGCTGTAGGTTATGGCTTGATATTATTATCGTTGCGCCATGCTTCTCTGCATAACCGAGCAGAATTTTCTTTAAGACATTCTGCGAAGAGGGATCGAGAAAGTTAAACGGTTCGTCAAGGATGACAACCTCCGGCTGTGTCAATAATGCGCAGATAATACCAATCTTCTGCTTGTTACCGGCAGAATAGTCACGTATGAGCTTCTTCTGGTCAAGTATCTCGCCTGCCATAAACTTTTCATACTCTGCCAGTCGTGAGGCTATTTCTTCCTTTGTCAGCCCCGAAACCTTACCATTGAACTCGAAGTATTCCTCTGGAGTGAGAAAGTCAATCAGGAACCCGTCGTCGACATAAGCTCCGACATGTTTCTTCCATTCCTCGCTCTCTGCCGGATTGATTACATTGTTCTCATCAATGCCTTCTGTATTGTTGGCAAACAAGAACTCAACCTTTCCCCCGTCAGCTTTCAGCAGGTCGAGAATCATTCTGAATAGTGTCGTTTTTCCTGCACCATTGTTACCGACCAATCCAAGTATGTCGCCTTCGTTTATAGTGAACTCATTAATGTCGACAGCTATCTTTTCGCCGAAACTTTTCTTTAGATTCTCAATTCTTATCTTTTCCACTTCGTAAACTGCTTGTTGTTTATACATTAATTCTCAGCCCCGTTTTGCAATATCAGGGCAAGTAGATTAAACCATAATCGATCATTAGGACGCATATGCTTAGATTTGTTATTACCACCATGCTTCCTTACTGCTTT
>CAJPPF010000232.1 GCA_905372445.1 uncultured Prevotella sp.
GTATATAATAGATGAAAAGTAATTATATATATAAGGTGTTGTTCATGTCGGCTCTGGCAGTGGTGTCATTAGCTTCATGTAATGATTATCTTGATAAATTGCCAGATGACCGTGCAGAGTTAAACACAATCGAAAAGGTTAAGTCCCTTCTCGTTTCTGCATATCCGGCAGGTTCAACTAACCTCATTATGGAGGTGAGCAGTGACAATGTTACTGATAATGGCTACTCTTACAACACATCTGTGCTCATGGAGCAACTCTACAACTTTGAGGATGTAAAGGAAGAAGGTACGGACTCTCCACAGCATATATGGAACGCTTTCTATTCGGCTATCGGTGTCTGCAATCAGGCTCTTGCTGCTCTCGACCAGTTGGGCGCAGGCAATACTCCTGAGCGTGCGGAAGCTCTTATGTGTCGTGCATACTCAATGTTTACACTTGCAAATACATTCTGTATGTCATGGAATCCGGACATGGCTGACAAATATCTCGGTCTTCCTTATCCCACAAAGCCTCAGACAACGATTCATGAGAACTATGTACGTGGTACACTACGTCAACTTTACGCGAACATTGATAAAGATATAGAGGCAGCATTGCCATATATCTCTGACAACTATGTTACTCCTAAGTATCACTTCACGCGCAAGGCTGCTTATGCAATAGCTGCTCGTTTCAACTTGTTCTATATGAAGTACGACAAGGCTATTCAGTACGCTAACGAAGTCCTTGGTTCTGATCCTGCATCAGTAATGCGTGACTATGCTCCTTACATGGCACTGGGTCGTGTAGACATCGGTAACCGTTGGATTCAGACTTCTGAGGCGGGGAACATACTTCTTATGACTGCAAATTCAGTAGCAGGTCGTAACGTCTCCGGTGGTGGAAGTCCTCGCTTTCACCATAACCAAATTATTTGCGCTTACGAGACATTCTGGCCGAGAGGTCCTTGGGGATCGGGTTCTTCTGACAATACCCTGTATTATTCCCATATGGTGTATGGTAGTACCATGGCTGTTGCATTCCCTAAGATGGAAGAACAGTTCGAGTATACCGATAAAGCTAGTGGTATTGGTTATCCTCATATTGTTGACGTAATATGTACTGGTGACGAGACTGTTCTCACACGTGCTGAGGCTTATGCTCTTCGCAACAAAGCAGGCGACCAGGACCTCTGTCTTGCTGACCTTCAGACATGGATTAATAATCACTGCGCCGAGGTTTATGAACACATTGACGAGAAAACCGGTGAAAAGTCATATACCAATCGTCCTATTCTCACACACGATATGAACAATAACTTCTGGAATGGTCTCGAATATGCGCCGGCAGTTCTCGAGGGTAACCGCGACCGCTCTATCCGTAAGAAGTTCAACCCCCAGGGATTCACTATCGAAAAGGTGGAGAACGGTAAAACTCCTGATAACAAATTCGAGCCAAGCCAGCAGGAAAACCTCCTGCAGATGGTGCTTCACCTCCGTCGTATGGAGAGGCTCTTACAGGGTGATAGATTTATCTACCTTAAACGGTACGGTATAGAATTCAGTCACATGCTTGCAGGACATGACCCACTCAAATTCAAGGCAGGCGACCTCCGTGGTGCTATTCAGCTCCCACAGGATGTAATACATGCAGGTCTTGAGGCTAACCCTCGTGAAACTTCAACCAAATAAATAAAATGACGATTATGAAAAATATACTGAAAGTGTTCCTATTTGCAGCTCTTTCTACAGTCGCGCTTACAGGATGCCAGAGTGATGAACTCAGTTCACAGAGCATTTTCGCTAATGGCATGGGCAACACGATAAAAGAGAAGACAGATTTTGATAAGTGGTTGGAGAAGAACTTTGTTGGTGACTACAACATCAGTCTGAATTATTTCTATAATGACAAGGAGAGTAACCAGACTTACAACGTTACTCCTGCCGACTACGACAAGGCAAAGGCTCTTGCATGGATTATAAAGTATGTATGGCTTGATGCTTATACAGAGGCTATGGGTGGAGACAAGACGTTCCTCCGCACTTACACTCCTCGAGTAATTCAGTTGTCAGGCTCATACATGTGGAAAAGTAATGATTCACAGGTAATGGGTACTGCAGAGCAGGGTATGAAAATTATGCTTTACGGTGTCAACGAGCTTGACCTCGATAATCCTCGTTTCGTATCAGACAACCCTTATGAGTCGCATGCAATCCGTCCTATAGATATGAACCACTGGTTCTTCGAAACTATGCACCATGAATTCTGTCACATCTTGACACAGAAGAAGAACTATAGTCTTGAATACCAGAATATTTCAAATGGTACATATCATGCTACTGACTGGGTTAATATAAAGGACACACAGGCTGCGAAGGAAGGATTTGTCACAGGTTATGCCTCAAGTGAGTACAATGAGGACTTCGCTGAGACTTACGCTATGTATATCTCTTATAGCAAAGTTGGCTGGGATAAGATCATTACACAGGCAGGCAAAGAAGGCGCTGCAAAGATTATTAAGAAGCTTGAGATGCAGCGTAAGTACTTCAAGGATTCATGGAATATCGACCTCGATAAGATGCGTGATATAGTACAGCGTCGTTGTACTGAAGTTAGTAAAATGGACATAAAAAACCTTGATTACTCATTGTAAGCGATATGAAAAGTATAATATATAACATAACACTTGCGG
>CAJPPF010000233.1 GCA_905372445.1 uncultured Prevotella sp.
TGCCGACATCTGCGCTGCCATTTCATCTCGACGTAGCCCGCTACGCTTTCGATGAAACGTCAGCACATGCAATTAGTAGCCATCTTTTGCAATATTAAGATGAGCCAGTTTTTATGAATGACAAAAAATCCTGAGCAATAAAAATATTGCTCAGGTGCTTTTTAATAACAATTAAATAAAAGTGTTGCGAATCAAGGCTTTTTAAAGAATTGTAATAAACTCTTTTGCTTGATACCCTAATAACGAAATAGGGCGTAACCTTACAAATAAGTTAGAACTTATAGGTAAATGTTGCGAGCAACTGATGACGATTGTTATTTACATTCACAACAGAAGGGACACATTCTGCTGCTGCCGTAGACTTGTCATCGTAAGACATGAATGGAGCAAACTCACCCTTAGTTGCAGAGTACTGGTATGCTACATCGAAAGCAAAGTTGGAAGCAGAATAGCCAGTACCTACTGTCAGACGATTTGTTGCTTTCCAGTTCACATAATCAGTGGTTGATGCATAGTATGTTCCGGGAGAATCGATTGCACTGCTTCTGAAAGCTTCAACCTTGTAGATTGGAGAAACGAAGTTATATCCAATACGTACAGCCCAATTAGGTACCAGTTTGTATTCAGCACCAAGTTTAAGTGTATGAACTCCATTGAGCGATGCCTTTGTGTCGTTGTTCACAGCTAAATCATTATAACTTGATGTCTCACCGTAATAATTCGTTCCATTAATGATACGGCTACGTATTGAACTATAGTCAGCAAACTCATAACTTGCTCCAAGAGCGAATGTTCCGTTGACGGTATGACCAAGTGAAAGACCAAACTTCCAAGGAGTGAATATCTTGAAGTCGTAGCTCTCCTTACTGGTGACAGTTTCATTAGCACCATATCCATAAATCGTCCTATTCGCCAATGTCGTATAGTTTGAAATATTGAGGTCATAGAATGTTGGTGTTGACACAGATGCACCAATACGGAAAGCACTATTCTCTATTGGGAATATTATCGCACCGAGCTTTACGTCGAAGCCGGAACCCGTGATACGAGAATGATCATTCAATTCTACGCTGCCAAAATTGTTTTGTAGAAGCTCATAATATGAGGTGTAGCTCTCATAGTTCACGTCCTTTATCCCCATTGTAAGACCCAAGTACACACGGTCAGCAACATTTCCGGAAACATTGAAATCGTAAGAACCTACATAACCCTTCTGTGCCTTGTCCATTACATAACGATCACCCTCGTAGTAGTATGTCTTATTATCAACTTTATCAATAAGGAGTGATCTATTGTAGAGGTAGTCTACCTGACTGTACATATTGGAATTTCCTTTGAAATCTTTATCCACCTTATACAAGCCCTCAAAAGCCTTATAATAAGAAATCTTGTTCTGTGAAGCACCGTTAAGCGCATCTTCCACACCAAGGATATTGTTGAAATTGCGGCTCTTATGGTAGTTGAAACCAATATTTAGGAACGAAGTGCGTCCTACGCGCTGTGACCATACACCACCTATCTGGTCGAAACTTGCATTAGTAGCATCATTATATGCTGACTTGGCTGCATTAGCCTGACTTACAAGACCTGCCGACAGACTGACCTGAGAGCGACGGAACATACCGACACCGGCAGGGTTTGTGCTGATAGTTGAAATATCTGCTCCAAGAGCTTCCATAGCACCTCCCATACCAACGTAACGAGCTGTACCATTTAAGTCTTCTGTGGCAATAATTGCATTATTATATGTTTCCTGTGCATAAGCTGACAGACCTGTCAGGAGTATTGCACCTACAATAAATTTTTTCATTTTCTCTTTGCTATATTAATTATTAATATTCATACATGCATCTTAGCGACGTCCACCGCCAAAGCCTCCGCCACCTGAACGGCTACCGCCAAAACTACCACCGCCGGAACGACCGCCACCAAAGCTGCCACCACCAGAAGAACGGCTACCACCGAAACTACCTGAAGAATAGCCAGAGTTTGTAGTGGTTGATTGCGAAGGGGTGTAATTTCTGATTTGCTCATTTGACGATTTGTTAATGCTACGTGGAGCTGCACTCTGTGATATACGGCTACCACCAAATCTCTCGGTAGAGCGGCTTCCACCAAATTGCGATGCTGTTGAGCGATTCACGCCTGCTTTTGAACCTGCTGTAACTCTTGTTGACGAGCCACGACGAGCACCACCAAAGGTTCCGTGGCTTACTGTTGAACGAGAGCCTACAAAACCAGAAGACGTCACACTACCGTGGTTGGATGTTCCGGCAATACCATACTTATTGAAATACGAGGTGTGATATCCATAACCGCCATGATAATAATAAGGATATCCATATCCCCATCCGTAATAGCCGTAAGGTCCATAGCTGTACCAGGGACTATACCAACCATAGTATGGTGAATGCCAAGGACCACCCCATCCATAACCATAATACCAAGGATCATACCACGGATCATAGAACCCGTAGTAGGTATTATAGTAATATTGTGAACGCCAATAGAAACGGCTACCATAGTAACCAGGTCCATAGAACCAAGGATCGTATGCACCATACCAACGATCAAGCCGTCTGCTGTAACAGTAGTCATCAGCATCGTCATATTCACGATTCATTTTGTTATAGCGGTTAGCGAAACGTGTATCTGTATAGATG
>CAJPPF010000234.1 GCA_905372445.1 uncultured Prevotella sp.
ATGCCCAACACCACGCAATGGACCGAACACAGTGGGCTTAAGCGTGATAAATCACACACATACGCCATTCGGGATTTTCCGTTTTTCCGTCGTGTGGTCAATGCCAAATTTCACGGTTTTTGTCCGTCCGAGAGCTCGGACGAGCGGAAAATGAGAAAAATGACGTTTCCGCCGCGGCGGAAATGCGGAAATCGGCAAAATCTATGTTTCCGCCGCGGGAAATATCGTCACGGCAAACGACGGGAGGCTTGTGAACCCCTACGGCTGCTGAAAACATTGCCGGTGTTAGAAAAATATATCCGGAATCGGCTTATTACTATTGCCTGTTTTTTCGTTTCTGCGTGTTATTAGCGGTCGGTATCAACTGTTCTTCTTATAGCTCAGCACCGCCCAAGTGCCCATGAATAGTCCGATGCCTGAAAGCGCCAGAATCTGATTCCATACATTCATGATGTTTCCACCGCGGATGAACACATTTCTTACTGCTTCGACGAAATAGCTCACCGGGTTGATATATGTTGTCATATATGCCCATGCCGGCATTGAGCGCGTAGGGGTGAACAGCCCCGACAGCAGCAACATCATGACAACAAAGAACCACATGACGAAGATAGCCTGCTGCATGGTGTCGGAATAGTTGGATATTATCAACCCGAACGAAGAGAAAAACAGTGCAAGAAGTATGGCAAGGACATATATAAGCCATATCGGTCCTGCAGAAGTAATGCCATAGATCAGCCATGCCAAGATAAGGCAGACGGTGATGACGAATATGGATATAAGCCAGTAAGGAATGAGTTTGGCAAGAATAAACATGAGTTTGCTCACGGGTGTCACATTAATCTGCTCGATAGTGCCAGCCTCTTTCTCGCCGACAATATTCAGTGCCGGAAGGTATCCCGTCATCAGCATCATCACAATGGCAAACAGAGCTGGAATCATGAACAGTTTGAAGTCATATTTCTTGTTGTATAGGAATAATGATGTGACTTTCTTCTGCAAGGCTTCAACGTCAGGGTCTGCCTTTTCCGTGACTATCTGTGACAGATATATACTGCCTATCGCACCCTTTGTTCCGTTCACGGCGTTTGCCGCTATGAGCACTTGCCGGCGTATGCCAAGGTCCATATCCCTGCCGAATTTCTGCGGTATGACGAGAATGATGTCTGTCTTCGAGAGTTCGATATCTTCGAGAGCTTCGTTATAAGTGTCTCGTTGTCCGTTGAAGATGAAATACTTGCTTGCCGCAATACTGTTCACAATCTGCCGTGAAAGCGCTGAGCGGTCGTTATCGACCACCTCTACTTTGACATTCCTGACCTCCATATTCATAATCCACGGCGTTACACACATGATTACGACAGGGAAAAGCACGATGAGACGGGGCAAGAAGGCATTGCGTCGAATCTGCAGGAATTCCTTTTGTATGAGATATTTCAGTGTCATAGCTATGCAAGTCGTTTATTAAACTTCATAAGGGCGAATGTCGTGATTGCTGCAAACATCAGCAGCAGGATTGCAATATCGTCCATAACCTGCTCCACTCCTACGCCCATAATCATCAGCTTCCGCATACTGTCTATGTAGTATCGCGTCGGTATGACCGTCGAAATCCATTGCAGCAGAACGGGCATTGACTCTATTGGGAATATCATTCCCAAGAGCATGACGATAGGCATCAGCAATACCATTGCCGACATGAGCAAGGCTACAAGCTGCGTCTGTGCGATGTTAGATATAAACAATCCTAATGCCAAAGCGAGCAATATATATATTACAGAGATGAACATTATCCAGAACAACGATCCTGCAACAGGCACACCAAGCACCGTTGCCGCCATTGACAGTATGACGACAAGTATGACGAATGCCAGAACCAGATAAGGTATCGCCTTTGCCAGAATAATCATAAACGGCTGCACAGGCGAGACAAGGAGCACCTCCATGGTGCCTCTTTCCTTCTCACGTACGATTGATATCGACGTCATCATGGCACAGATGAGCATAAGCAGCATTCCCATTATGGCTGGCACGAAGTTATATGCCGACTTTATCTGTGGGTTATAAAGCATTTTTGTGTTCACAAACTCATTCTGCACATTCATCGCTACAGCCTGTGCATAACTTATCCATTGCTGCGCCATGTTCGGATCAGCACCGTCGACGATAAACTGTACGGCACTATGCTTCGAGGCAAAATCCTGCCCGAACACTATTGCCACGTCGGCTCTCTGATTGCGAATCTCGCGTTCAGCCTCCTGCGGTGTGGCTACAGTGCGTGTAATGGTGAAATATTCCGATGCTGCCAAGCGGTCTGCTATCTGACATGTAAGATGATCACTGCTGCTTGTGACTATTACCGTACGCACGTTTCTCACATCGTTTGTGATAGCATAGCCAAAGAGAAGCATCAGCAGTATGGGCATACCGAAGAGTATAAGCATCGTACGCTTGTCGCGCAGGATATGCCGTGTTTCCTTTACTACGAATGATATGAACTGTTTCATAATTAATTTATTGTTGTCCGTTAAACCCAACTCGGTCGATAGACAATTTAACCCGAATCGGTCATTAGACCGCATTTGCTTAGATTTGTTATTACCTTCATGCTTCCTGCCTGCTTTAGTCCGCTTGCCGGCATCTGCGCTGTCATTACATC
>CAJPPF010000235.1 GCA_905372445.1 uncultured Prevotella sp.
AAATAAAGGCTTGCAGAGCTTTCAATCAGTTTTTACCGGACACCAATAATAATAAGATGGCAACGCGGTCATCGACCGAGCATACTGATAAAAAGGGGCTGTGTCGTAATTGAGTTTTACGACGCAGCCCCTTCGGCTGATGCCATTTATAAACCCGAATTGGTCATTAGACCGCATTTGCTTAGATTTGTTATTACCTTCATGCTTCCTGCCTGCTTTAGTCCGCTTGCCGGCATCTGCGCTGCCATTTCATCTCGCCGTAGCCCGCTACGCCTTCGATGAAACGTCAGCACATCTGCTCAACAATCGAACAAAATCAGTCAAGGAGTCTAATGACCGATTCGGGATAAACATGGGAATAAATCCGCAGCAACGCTGTAACAGTCTCATTGTCAGTTGTTTGGAAAACACCCTGTTTTGGTCGACCAAAATACCCTATATTGCAATAGCAAAACACCCTATATTGCACGACCAATATAGGGTGTTTTGCTATTGCAATCCGTAGTTCTTTGTTTTTAGTCCAAATATCATGACTGTAAACAACGGTGCATGGAGTTTGGATAAATGATATTTTTCTACTGTTTGAAAGCCTTATGAAAGACGTCAGGAATAAGCGTTACCTGCAGTGCAGGAGAGGTTTCATGCCGGTAAGAGCGTCGCGTGCTGCGGTTATTTGCCGGTTATGGTGACAGCCTTTCCGTGTCTGCTGTACTTGATAGGAATAGTGTTCGAGAGGTTTCTAAGCACAATGTCGATATCGTCATTGTAAGGCACTGCACCTGAATAGGTCTGACCGCGGTCGATACTGCTACCGAGCATGATGTCAACACCGTAAATCTGTTCCAGTACATCGGCAATTTCGCCTACAGACATTCTCTTGAATGGAATCATACCGTCGTGCCATACTGCATCAGCAGGCGCATATACAGCCTTCACTTCGACGGTTTTATTCGTTTTGTCGATGATTATCTTCTGGTCAGGATTGATTGTTACTTTGTTGTTGCCGATATTGTCCGACACTTCCAGACGCCCCTCGAGCAGTGTCACCTCTTCTTTGTTGCCATCACATCGTGTGTTGAAGTCGAACACCGTTCCGAGCACCTTTGCGGAAACACTGCCACTCGAAACAATGAAAGGCTTATCGGGATTCTTCACCACTTGGAACAAAGCCTCGCCTGAAAGTTCCACCTTACGGGTGTCGTCAGCGAAATTCTTAGCATAGCGGATAGTCGAATTTTTGTTGAGCCATACCGTACTGCCGTCAGGAAGCATCAGCTCTTCTTTTTCCATTGCGGTGATCGACACCATTTCGTCGCCATCCATGTGTGCCAGAGACCAAATCGCTATTGCTCCACAGGCAACGAGAGCGAGCGCTGCGGCAGCATACCGAAGGAATGACATATGATGTGTTTTTGTGTGAGGTTCTCCCTCATACTGCATGATCCTGCTCATTATGTCAGCTTCTGCCAGGTCGATGTCAGCCTCTGACGGACGGAATGACTGCCGACCCTCGTGGTGCATCTTCTCTGCTCTGAACAAAATCTCCTCGTTCTTGTCCGATTCGTTCATCCAGTCAAGCAGCTTGGAAAGATTCACGGACGAGCTTTTGCCCAGAATATAGTCCTTTATTATTTTATAATTAGCGATTCCCATATCTCATTGTTCTATCCTCGCTCCAAAGAAGTCCGGATTTTCAGTTGGTATATGTTTATAACAAGTGAACATGCAAAATAACGTATAATCTTTAACATTTATTCAAATTCAAGAAAGCCAAGTCGTTTTCTCAGGTAGCGTAATGCCTTGAATATATGTGTGTCGACGGTGCGCACGGATATTTTCATAAATTCGCTTATTTCCTTGTTCTTCATACCGTGCAGATAACTCAGCGTGAATGCCATGCGGCATTTCTCGGGCAGTTCATTGACGGCAGCCTCAATCTGCTGTCGCAGCTCGCCGCTTTCTATCTCGTGCACCACATCGCTGAGTTCGGGATGATAGTACTGCATCTTTCTCAATTCTATCTGCTTCTTCTTTTCGGAGTAATCATTGACGATATGTTTATGCCTGACAATGTTGAGTGTACGTGTATACACCGTCTTGTAAAGGAACGCCTTGACATGGTCGTCGTCAGCGAAGTTGTCGCGTCGCTTCCACAACTCGACAAATGCTTCCTGCACAACATCCTTCATATCCTCGTCGGAATGAAGGCTCAACGCATAGTTGAGCAATCCGGGATAGAGGTTGCGGAATAATTGCCTGAAGTGTTCTTCTGTTATTAATTCCATGTCTGGTGTTATGCTTTTTCGGTGTGCTTCACAATAGTTGTGTTGCGTATTGACACTGCCACGTGTAATGTATAGAATTGAGTCTTTTAATTTTTCCGTATCAGTCAGTTGCTGATAAAATAAAGAAGAATGCCACACGCGGTGTGCAAAAGTAATGAATTTATCATGAATCATACCTACTTTACTGACAGAATTTGACTATATTTAACAGTACGGCGATTATTCTTCACTCATTTCATGCCAAAACGCGCAAATGACAGCGTTCGGACCTTATATATATAATAAGGTGTAAAAAAGTAACACACACTGCTGTTTTCTATGATATCAGCCATGCTAAGAACGTCTGGAACAAAGAATATCATGCATCAG
>CAJPPF010000236.1 GCA_905372445.1 uncultured Prevotella sp.
CGCTGAACTCCTTCCAGTCGTCCTTCGTGGCAATATCGAAGTTGTTGTTTGCGAGTATGCTTACAGCCACGGTGCAGTCTTTATAGACGTCAGTGACGGTATTGAATCCGTTCTCAAAGATGAGCGTGTAATTTTTTGCCGGGTCGTATAGCGTGCCTAAGATGTCCTGCGCAGTGGGCATGCCACCGAAGATTGCCTTGCCACGGTTGGCGTAGCGTGAAGCTTTCTCCTTGCCCTTATAGACGAAGCCTACCTTATATATATACTTCGTTACGATGTCGGTGAGCCGCGGCTCGTCGTCCTTGCCGAGCTCCTGACCCCAGACCTGGTCGTCGCGCTTGTTCTGAAGCAGATAAGCCACCGCGCCGCCATTGAGCTGCTCCTTGGTTATCTGTGTGCCCTGCGCTGTGCCGCAGGCGTTGAGGTAGTAGCAGTTCTTGACGGTGGCGTTGTCGGCGAAGGTATTGCTACCGGTGGTGGCGTTGTTCGTGCCGGCGTAGAGGCAGTTGGTCAGGGTGCAGGTGCCGCCCTGGTAATATACGAACCCGCCCATGCCTTTCTTGCCATTGTCGGTCGTGGCGTGGAACTTTCCCTTGACGATGCAGTCGGTGATGGTAACATTGGCACCGCTGTTTACAATGCGAACCATGCCCGAAGCGTCGCATCCGGCACTGTTACCATAGCTGCTCGTGAGATCCACATTGCTGACGCAACCCGAGATGGAGGTTGCGCCATACGCGGAATAAATTAATCCGGACAACCCATAAGTGTTCGAATTGATATCCCCTTTGACGCGCAGGTTTTTGATGGTGGCGCCCTTCACATACAGGAAGGGAGCTAATTGTCTGGATGAACTGCTATTCCAGTTGAGCGTCAGCGTATGTTCCCTTCCGTCGAACGTGCCGGAATACTTGTGCTCACCAGCTCCCACCATCACGATATCCCCTCCGAGGTTGACGTCCGCTATCATCTTGGCGTCGACGGCGTTCTGTCCGCCGCTCACGATGTTGCAGAACTCCTTCCAGTTGGCTACCGAGCCGATTTCGTAGGCGTCCTTTTCAGTGATGTTGATGGCCACCCGCTTGTCGAATGTCACGGTGGTGTTTTCGTTGAAGCCTTCTGCAAAGGCGAGGGTGTAATAATGGTGCTCGTTGTAGCCGCTGCCAAGAAGGTCCTTTGGGGTAAAGGTGGGCATGGAGCCGTAGATGTGCTTGTTGCGGGTGGCGTAGCGCGTGGCGCGCACCTGGCTGTTGTAGGTGAAGTCCACCTTGTAGACCCGATACTCCACGTTGTCGGTGAGTCGCGGCTCGTCGCTGCCGAAGGCCTGTCCCCAAGTCGTGTATTGCCTGCCGGCCTGCAGCTTATAAGCCACGTAGCCGTTCTTCAGTTGGTCGGCGGTCACTTGCTCGCCCTGCTTATTGCCGCAGGCTTTGAGGTAGTAGCAGTTCGTGACGGTGGCGTTGTCGGCGAAGGTGTTGCCGCCGGTGGCATTGTTATCGCCGATGTAGAGGCAGTTGGTCAGGGTGCAGGTGCCATGCTGGCCATGTACAAATCCTGATACCGCTTTCTTTCCTTCGTTCGTCGTGGCTTTGAGCGTTCCCTTGACAATGCAGTCGTCAAAGGTAACGACGGAACCGCTGTATATATAGGCAACCATGCCCGCCACGTAGGATGAGCCTTCATTATAGCTGCTCGTGATGTTCACCTCGCTGACGCAGCCCGAGATGGTGGTTTTTCCATACACTTCATCAATCAATCCTGACAAATAGTAACTACTCGACGTGATCTGCCCTTTGGTGCGCAGGTTTCGGATGGTGGCGTCCTTCACTTTCTTGAAGGGGGCTATGTCTTTTGTGTTGCCGGCATTCCAGTTCATCGTGAGCGCATGGTTCTGTCCGTCGAATGTGCCGGAATATTTATGGTCGCCATTGCCCACCATCGCGATGTCCGAGCCGAGGTCGATGTCGGCTTCGAGACGAGCGTTGAGATTAGTCATGCCCTTTTCGTTGACGAGTTTGCAGAACAGCTTCCACTCGTTGGCGTCCTTGATGAGTATCGTGCCGTATTGGTCACGGCGCATCGCGATGAAAGTGTGCGAGAAGGTTGTCGCCTCGTAGAATGGGTTTTCTTCCTGCTTGAGGGTTATGGTGGCCTCGCCCGCCGTGCCGCCGAACTTGATCTTACCCGCATCGTAGTCGAGGCCTATGTGTGCTTTGTAGAAGAGGATCTCACTGTTGCTGCTCCTAATGTCAAAATTATAATTTTCCCACCAACGGCCCCACAAGAAAGGTTTGCCGCTCAGTGTAGTTCGCTTGAGATTTCTGTGCAAATCGAAAGGGGCGTCGTTGAAAATCACGTAGGGCAGCCCATCAGCACTGAAGGTTACTCGGTCGCGCATCACGTTGATTGTCGTGCTGCACTCCACTTTGGCACAATTCTTATTGGCATTGCAAGTGGCGGTGAGGACTCCCGTTCCGGGGCGCTTTAACTTTAGTGTTCCGTCCACTTTGACATCCGCAATATCATTATTGCTCAACTTGTACTTGACTTT